>LNFH01000299.1 GCA_001464235.1 Rhizobiales bacterium Ga0077556
GCAGATCTGGAAACTGTCGAGAACCTTGAGGATCTGGCCCATGGCCTGCGGGCCGGCCGTGATGGCGCCGATGCGATGCCCCGGCACCGCATAGGCCTTGGAGAAGGAGTAGAGCTGGATGACCGTGTCGCGCCATCCGGGCGACGACAGCAGGCCGTGCGCCCGGTTCGTTCCCGGCGCGAGGAAGTCGCGGTAGGTCTCGTCGACCATCAGCGCTAAGCCGCGGCGACGGGCGAGAGCCTCGAAGGCGGCTATGACGCCTTCGGGATAGATGGCCCCCGTCGGATTGTTCGGCGTCACCAGAACGATCGCCCGCGTCGTCGCGTCGATCAGCGCCTCGGCCGCCGCGGGATCGGGCACGAAGCCGTCCTCGGGCCGGCAGGCGAGGGGCGTGACGCCGATGCCGAGCATCTGCAGCGTCATCTGGTGGTTGAAATACCAGGGCGCGGGCAGGATCACCGAGGAGCCGGGCCCCGCGACCGAAAGGGCTGCGGCGAGGAAGGCGAGATTGCAGCCGGCGGTGATCGCGACATCGGCGGCGCCGACATCCGACCCGTAGAGCCGCGACACTTCCTCCGCATAGGCCTCCCTCAGCGCCGCGTCGCCGAGGATGGCGCCGTAGCGGGCGATGTCCGGGCGGCCGGCGGCCGCCGCCAGGCGTTCGAGCAGGGCAGGGGGCGGCGGGGAGCCGGGGGCCGCCTGCGACAGGTCGATCGGCGGCCCCGCCGCGCCCTCATAGGCGGCCATCCAGGCGCGCGCCGCCGGGATCGGCGGCGTGCCGGTGTCGACGACGTTGCTGTTGAGCGCGAACAAGCCGCTTACCACGCGCCCGTGTTCGGCATGGAGGCCCAGGGTTCGGCCGGGGCCTTGGCCTCGCCCTTCTGCAGGATCTCGATGGAGATGTTGTCGGGCGAGCGCACGAAGGCCATGCGGCCGTCGCGCGGCGGGCGGTTGATGACGACGCCGGCCTTCTGCAGCTTCTCGCAGGTGGCGTAGATGTCGTCGACCTCATAGGCGAGGTGGCCGAAATTGCGGCCGCCCGAATAGGCCTCGGGGTCCCAGTTGTAGGTGAGCTCCAGCATCGGTGCATCGCGACGGCCGGCGGCTATGTCGGCCTCCGCCGCAGCCTTGTCCTCGGGGGCGCAGAGGAAGACGAGCGTGAACTTTCCCTGGGGAAAATCGTTCTTGCGCACCTGAACCAGGCCGAGCTTGTTGCAGTAGAAGTCCAGCGACTGGTCGAGATCGGTCACTCGGACCATGGTG
>LNFH01000300.1 GCA_001464235.1 Rhizobiales bacterium Ga0077556
CCCGCGTCTTCGCCCGCAACAATGCCGAGGCTCTGAAGATCATGGACCGCGCCGGCTGGAAGTGATGCCTTGACCGACGCCGTCCTCGGCCCCTCCTCCCCTGCCCTGCAGCGCCCGGTCGTCATGGCCGGGCGTCCTGCGTTGCTGGGCACGGCGCTGGTCCTGGCGGCGGTGGTGGCGACGCCGATCCTGGCGGTGGCCCTCAGCATCTTCCAGCGCGGCAGCGGCTCCATCGCCCATCTCGCCGAGACGGTGCTCGCCGAGATCGTGCTGAACACGCTGGGGCTGATGGTGATGGTCGGCGCCGGCACGGCCGTGATCGGCGTCGGCACCGCCTGGCTGGTGACGCTCTGCCGCTTTCCCGGCTCGCGCGCCTTCGAATGGCTGCTGCTGCTGCCGCTCGCGGTGCCGGCCTACATCATCGGCTATGCCTATACCGACGCCATGGCCTTCGCCGGCCCGATCCAGAGCGGCATGAGGTCGCTCTTCGGCTGGTCGCGCGGCGACTACTGGTTCCCCGAGATCCACACCCTGCCCGGCGTCAGCCTGATGCTGACCCTGGTGCTCTACCCTTACGTCTATCTCCTCGCCCGCTCGGCCTTCCTCGACCAGTCCACCTGCGTGCTGGAGGCCGCCCGCACCCTCGGCGCCAGCCCCTGGGCGGCGTGCCTGCGCGTCGGCCTGCCCATGGCGCGGCCGGCGATCGCGGCCGGCGTGGCGCTGGCCCTGATGGAGGCGCTCGCCGACTTCGGCACGGTGCAGTATTTCGGGGTCACGACCTTCACGACGACCATCTACCGCACCTGGTTCGGCCTCGGCGACCGGGTGGCCGCGGCCCAGCTCGCCACCGGCCTCCTCGGCTTCGTGCTTCTGCTGGTGGCGGTGGAGTTCCTGGCGCGGCGCGACCGCCGCTTCGGAGCGGGCGGACGGCGCCACCGCACCATCGCCCCGCTTCATCTCACCCGGCGCGCCGGCGCCCTCGCCTTCCTCGCCTGCGGACTGCCGGTGCTGCTCGGCTTCATCCTCCCCGTCGCGGCGCTGCTGCGCCTCCACGCGCTGGACGGCGACCCGCTGTTCAGCGGGCGGTTCCTCACCTATGCGCAGAACTCCTTCGTCCTCGCCGGCGCGGCGGCCCTCCTGGTCGTCGCGGCGGCGACGCTGGTCGCCTATGCGGGCCGGCTGGCGCCGGGCCCCCTCACCACCACGGCCATTCGCGTCGCCAGCATCGGCTATGCCGTGCCCGGGACGGTCATCGCCGTCGGCATCCTCATGGCGCTCGGCGGCCTCGACGCGGCGCTCGACGGATGGGCCAAGGCCGCCTTCGGCTGGGGCACGGGCCTCCTCTTTTCCGGAACGGCCTTCGCGCTGCTCTATGCCTATCTCGTCCGTTTCCTCGCGGTCGCGGCCGGGCCGGTGGAATCCGGGCTGCACCAGATCCCGGCCTCCCTCGACGCCGCGGCGCGCACCCTCGGCGCCAGCGCGGCCAAGGTCGCCACCGCCATCCATGCGCCCATGCTGCGGCGCTCGCTGCTGACGGCGGCGCTGCTGGTCTTCGTCGACGTGCTGAAGGAACTGCCGGCGACCATCATCGTCCGGCCGTTCAACTTCGACACCCTCGCCATCCGCGTCTACAACCTCGCGTCCGACGAACGGCTCGCCCAGGCCTCGACCGGCGCGCTGGTGATCGTCGCCATCGGCATCGTGCCGGTCATCATCCTGACGCGGATGATCGCGCGCGACACGCGCCTCGGCTCGCGGCCGGGCGCCTAGCGGCGGTCGCGGAAGAAGTCGCGCAGCAGTTCGGCGGACGCGGTCTCGCTCAATCCCCCATAGACCTCCGGCCGGTGGTGGCAGGTCGGGCTCGCATAGAGCCTGACGCCGTTCTCCACCGCGCCGCCCTTGACGTCGGCGGCGCCGAAATAGAGGCGGCGGATGCGGGCGAAGGAGATGGCGGCGGCGCACATCGGGCAGGGCTCGAGCGTCACGTAGAGGTCGCAGCCGGGCAGGCGTTCGGACCCCAGTGCGGCGCAAGCGAGCCGGATGGCGACGATCTCGGCGTGGGCCGTGGGGTCGCGGTCGGCGAGGGTGCGGTTGCCGGCGCGGGCGATGACGCGGCCGTCGCGGACGATCACCGCGCCGACCGGAACCTCGCCGCGCGCGGCGGCGGAACGGGCCTCGTCGAGAGCCTCCGCCATGGGGGTCGAGGCCGCCCCGGGCTGTTGCGAATCACCGGCTCTCGCCATTTCGCGCCGTTCGTGCTAAAGGCCCGCGTTCCTGCCGGGGCACCCGGCCGCGCACGCCGGATGGCGCCGCGACAACCCGATCTCACGAGAACCCCATGCCCCGCAAGCGCGACGATGACCGTCCGGCCCCCAGCCGGACGCGGAAAACCGATTCCAAAGCCTCTCCCGCCACCGCCGAGACCAAGCCCGCCGCCGCCAAGAAGGCCGCGAAGGCTGCCGTCGCTCCGGCCGAGGCCGTGACCGCCACCACGGCGAAGACCACCACCGCAAAGACGGCCAAGGCCGCCGGGACCGCTCCGGCCAAGGCGCCGGCGAAGGCGAAGATCGCCGAGGCCGCTCCGGCCAAGACGAAGACCACCAAGACCGCGAAGGCCGCCGAAGCGGCGCCCGTCGCCAAGACCGCCGCCTCGAAGACGGCCGCCGCCAAGGCGCCCAAGGCGAAGGCCGCGGAGACCAAGGTCGAGGCCACCAAGGCCGCGGCGCCGAAGGCTCGGGCGACGAAGGCCAAGGCCGCAGCGCCCGTCGAGGCCGCGCCCGCCGAGACCCCGCCGGCTGCCGTCGTGGCGCCGAAGGCCAAGGCTGCGCCGAAGGCGACCGCCAAGGCCAAGACGGCGAAGGCTGCGAAGGCCGAGGCCGCCCTCGCCACGGAGGCCGCCCCTCCCGTCGTCGAGGTCGAAGCCGAAGCGGAAGCCGCCCCGGCGAAGCCCGCCAAGGGCGCCCGCAAGGGCCGGGCCGCGCGCGAGGAGGCCTACGACCCCATCGCCATGGACGACGACATGCCCGCCTTCCTCGAGGACATCGACGAGGACCCGGTGGTGAAGGCGCTCGCCCGCGAGGCCGGCATCGAGAAGAAGCCGCGCGCCGAGCGGGGCAGCCGCGAGGATCGCCCGAAGCGTTCCTTCTCCGAGGAGCGCGCGCAGCGTGACCGCAACACTGTGCCGCGCGAGCGCGACCGCTCGTTCGAGCCGGTCAACCGCGGCGAGGAGCGCATCGCCCGCGTGCTCGCCCGCGCCGGGCTCTGCTCGCGGCGCGAGGCCGAGGAATGGATCGAGGCCGGGCGCGTCAGCGTCAACGGCACGGTGCTCACCTCCCCCGCCATGAACGTCACCGAGCGCGACCTGGTGCTGGTCGACGGCGAGAAGCTGCCGGAGCGCGAGCGCACCCGGCTCTGGCTCTATCACAAGCCCGCGGGCCTCGTGACGACCAACAGCGACCCCGAGGGTCGCCCGACCATCTTCGACCGCCTGCCCGACGACCTGCCCCGGGTGGTGACGGTCGGCCGCCTCGACATCAACACCGAGGGCCTGCTGCTGCTGACCAACGACGGGGGCCTCGCCCGCGTCCTCGCGCTTCCCGCCACCGGCTGGCTGCGCCGCTACCGCGTGCGCGCCCACGGCAGCGTGGACCAGGCGACCCTCGACCGCCTGCGCAAGGGCATCGAGGTGGACGGCATCGAGTACGGGCCGATCGAGGCCGAGCTCGACCGCGTGCAGGGCGCCAACAGCTGGCTCACCCTGTCGCTGCGCGAGGGCAAGAACCGCGAGGTGAAGAACGTCCTCGGCGCCATCGGCCTCGACGTGAACCGCCTCATCCGCGTCTCCTTCGGCCCCTTCCAGCTCGGCGAGCTGCCCGAGGGCGAGGTGGACGAGATCCGCACCCGCGTGCTGCGCGACCAGCTCGGCGAGGAGCTCTCCGAGCTCGCCGGCGTCGAGTTCGACCGCCCCGTCTTCGAGCAGGTGGGCGCCCGCGAGGATCGCTCCGCCCGCAAGGGGCGCCCCGAGGGACGTCCCGAGCGCGACGCGCGCCCGGCGCGCTTCGAGGCCCGCGGCGAGCGGCCCGCCCGCTTCGGCGACCGCGACGAGCGGCCCTCCCGCTTCGGCCGCGACGAGCGCCCGGCCCGTTTCGGCCGTGACCGCGACGAGGGCGACCGTGGCGCGTCGAAGACCCCCGAGCATCGCTTCGGCAACCGTCCGCGCGTCTGGCGCGACGGCGAGGCGACCGATTTCGGCCCGCGCAACAAGGCACGGCCCGCCTACAAGGGCGGCCGCGCCGGCGAGGAGGGCAGCGAGCGCGACTTCAAGCGCGGCGCCCCGGTGACGGATTCCCGTGGGCGGCGCGTGCGCGTCGAGAAGATGGGCGGCGACGGCCCGGCCGCCGAGCGGCAGGAGCGCTTCGAGAGCCGCCAGGCGCGCCAGGCGGAGGATCGCGGCGAGCGTCCGTTCCGCAGCCGCGACGATGCCCCGCGCGGCGACTTCAAGCCCCGCGGCGACTTCAAGCCGCGTGGCGACCGCCCGTTCCGGGATCGCGACGGCGACGCTCCGCGCGGCGACTTCAAGCCCCGCGGTGATTTCAAGCCGCGCGGCGACCGGCCGTTCCGGGATCGCGACGGCGACGCTCCGCGCGGCGACTTCAAGCCCCGTGGCGACTTCAAGCCCCGTGGCGACTTCAAGCCCCGCGGCGACCGCCCGTTCCGAGATCGCGACGGCGATGCTCCGCGCGGCGACTTCAAGCCCCGTGGCGACTTCAAGCCGCGTGGCGACCGCCCGTTCCGGGATCGCGACGGCGATGCTCCGCGCGGCGAGTTCAAGCCGCGTGGCGCGCGGCCCTTCCGCGACCGCGACGGCGACGCGCCGCGTGGCGACTTCAAGCCGCGTGGCGAGCGGCCGTTCCGCGATCGCGACGGCGATGCGCCGCGCCGGGACTTCAAGCCCTGGGGCGATCGCGAGGAGCGGAGCGGCGGCGGCGGCCGGGACTTCAAGCCGCGCGAGAGCCGCTTCGGCGACCGGGACGAGCGGCCGGACGGCGACCGTCCGCGCGGCAAGCCCTATGGCGGCAAGTCCTTCGGCGACCGTCCTTCCGGCGGGCGCTCCTTCGGCGACAAGCCCTACGGCGGCAAGTCGTTCGGAGACCGTCCTTCCGGCGGGCGGTCGTTCGGCGACAAGCCCTCGGGTGGCAAGAGCTTCGGCGGCGCCCGCGGCGAGCGGTCCTTCGGCGACCGTCCCTCCGGGGGCAAGTCGTTCGGTGGTGGCAAGTCGTTCGGTGGAAAGTCCTTCGGAGGCAAGCCCGGGGGCAAGCCCTTCGGCGGAAAGCCGGGCGGCAAGCCCTTCGGGGGCAAGCGGGACCGCTGAGCCTTGCGCATCGTCGGCGGCAAGTTTCGCGGGCGTAGCCTGCTCGGCCCGAAGTCGGACGCGATCCGCCCGACCTCGGACCGGCTGCGCGAGAGCCTGTTCAACGTGCTCGTCCACGGTTACGGCGACCCGTGCGACGGCGCACGGGTCATCGACCTCTTCGCCGGCACCGGCGCCCTCGGCCTCGAGGCGCTGTCGCGCGGCGCGGTCTATGCGGCCTTCGTCGACCAGAGCGCCGAGGCGCGCGGCCTCATCCGCGGCAATGTCGATGCGATGGGGCTGGCGGGCGTCACGGGGCTGCTGAAGCGGGATGCGACGCGGCTCGGCGCCCTCGCCCCGTTCGAGCCCTTCACCCTCGCCTTCTGCGATCCGCCCTACCGCAAGGGCCTCGGCGAGCGCGCGCTCGCGAGCGCGCGCGATGGTGGCTGGCTCGCCCCCCAGGCGCTCGTGGTGCTGGAGGAGGCGGCGGACGTGGCCGTCGCCGTTCCCGACGGTTTCGACACCGAGGAGCGGCGCGAGGCGGGCGAGACGCAGCTCCTCTTTCTGCGCGCGCCCTGAGCGTCCCTATTTCTTCAGGAGATCGCGGATCTCCGTGAGCAGCTGCACATCGGCGGGCGTCTCGGCGGGCTTGGCCGGCGCTGCTTCCTGCTGCCGCTTCAGGCGGTTCATGCCCTTCACCACCATGAACATCACGGCGGCGATGATCATGAAGTTGATGGCGATGGTGATGAAGCGGCCATAGGCGATGACGGCGCCCTGCTTCTGCGCGTCTGCGAGGTTCGTCGCGGTGACGGACTTGCTCAGCGCCAGGAAATAGTTGGTGAAGTCGAAGCCGCCGATGGCGCCGAGGATGGGCATGAAGAGGTCGCCGACGATCGATTCGACGATGCGGCCGAAGGCGGCGCCGATGATGACGCCGACCGCGAGGTCGACGACATTGCCCTTGAGGGCGAATTCGCGGAATTCCTTGAGCATGGCGGGCCTCTTGTCTGCCGATTGCAGCGGCGGGTCGGCAGGTTCGGCCAGATTCGCGGGGAAGGCAACCAACTTCCCTAAGGGAAGGCATGCCGGCAATGGACAGCCGTCATGCCGCATGGTCAGATCGCCGCCCCTTCGAGCCGCGGCTCCGCCATGACGACTGTGCCGATGATCCCGCACCCGACGCCGCTGCCATGAGCATGGGCCTGGTCATCATCCTGACCGCCTTCGCCTATCTCGGCGCGCTCTTCGTCGTGGCCTATTGGGGTGACCGCCGACGTGCGCGGGAAAAGGCCATCCGCCAGAGCCAGACCTGGATCTATCCGCTGTCGCTGGCGGTCTACTGCACCTCCTGGACCTTCTTCGGATCGGTCGGCCTGGCGTCGCGCTCCGGCTTCGACTTCCTCGCCATCTACATCGGGCCGATGCTGCTCTTCGCGCTGTTCTGGCCGCTGATCCGCCGCGTCGTGCGGATCGCCAAGACGCAGAACATCACCTCGATCGCCGACTTCATCGGCGCCCGCTACGGCAAGAGCCAGGCGGTCGCCGGCATGGTCTGCCTCATCGTCACGGTGGGAACGATCCCCTACGTGGCGCTGCAGCTGAAGGCGGTGTCGTCCTCGCTGATGACGACCATCCGGCCGGACGAGATCGTCAACGTCACGCAGGAACTGCCCTTCTTCGGCGACCTCGCGCTGGTGGTGGCGGTGTCGATGGCGGTCTTCGCCATGCTGTTCGGTACCCGCCACGCCGACGCGACGGAGCACCAGGACGGGCTGATCCTGGCGGTGGCGGCGGAGTCCATCGTCAAGCTCGTCTGCTTCCTCGCCATCGGGCTCTACACGACCTACGTGATGTTCGACGGCTTTTCAGACCTCTTCGGCCAGGCGCGCTCGCGGCCGGACATCGCCGCCTCGGTGCTGCGCTGGCCGGACCTGTCGACCTTCCTGACGATGAGCGCCCTGTCCTTCTGCTGCGGCATCCTGCTGCCGCGCATGTTCCACGTCGGGGTGGTGGAGAACCATTCGGAAGCCGAGATCCGCCGCGCGTCCTGGCTCTTCCCCCTCTACCTCGTGCTGATCAACCTCTTCGTCATCCCCATCGCCGTGGCCGGGCTCCTCGTCTTTCCGGCCGGCTCCATGGACAGCGACATGACGGTGGTCGCGCTGCCGATGTCGCGGGGCAACGAGCTGCTCACGCTGGCGGCCTTCATCGGCGGCCTGTCGGCCGCCACCGCCATGGTGATCGTGGCGAGCGTCGCCCTGTCGATCATGATCTCCAACGACGTGGTCATTCCCTCGCTGCTGACCCTGCGCGGTCGCCTGCTCGCCGCCGAGGGCGCGGCCGACGAGCGCACGGACCTCGGCCCGACCATCCTGATGATCCGCCGCACGATCATCCTCGCGGTGATGATCCTCGCCTATCTCTACTATCGCATCGCCGGCGAGGCGCAGCTCGCCTCCATCGGCCTTTTGTCCTTCGCGGCGGTGACGCAGCTCGCGCCCTCCTTCTTCGGCGGGCTGTTCTGGCGGCGCGCCAATGCCACCGGCGCGGTCGCCGGCATGGCGGGCGGCCTCGCGGTGTGGACCTACACGCTCCTCCTCCCCATGCTGACGACGACCGGCGCGCTGCCCTCGCGCCTCGTCGCCGAGGGCCCCTTCGGCATCGCCTGGCTGCGGCCGCAGAACCTCTTCGGCATGGTCGACCTGCCGCCGCTCGCCCACGGCGTCTTCTGGTCGCTGTTGCTCAACGTCGTCCTCTATGTGGGCGTCTCGCTCCTGCGCCGCGCCTCGGCCATCGAGGTCATGCAGGCCAAGATCTTCCTGCCCTCGCCGGCTTCCGACTATGCACCGAGCTTCCGGCTCTGGCGCAGCGCGGTGACGGTGGAGGACGTGCGCGCGACGGTGGCGCGCTATCTCGGGGCGGAGCGCACGCACGCCGCCTTCGAGAGCTACGCCATGGAGCAGGGCCTGCCGCTGGAGGGCGCGGCGGAGGCCGACATCGACCTCCTGCGCTACTCGGAGCGCCTGCTCGCCTCGGCCATCGGCACGGCCTCCTCGCGCCTCGTCCTGTCGCTGCTGCTGAAGAAGCGGTCGGTGTCGACCACCGACGCCCTGAAGCTGCTCGACGACGCCAATGCGGCCATGCAGTACAACCGCGAGGTGCTGCAGACGGCGCTGGAACACGCCCGCCAGGGGGTCAGCGTCTTCGACGCCGACGGCAATCTCATGGTGTGGAACCGGCCCTTCGCCGAGGTTCTCGCCCTGCCGGCGGAGACGCTGCACATCGGCGCCGGCTTCGACCGCATCCTCAGGGCGCTGGCGGTGCGCGGCGAGTTCGGGCCCGGCGACATCGACACGCTGGTGGCCGAGCGCGCCGACCGCCTGCTGCGCGCCGACGAGCCGCAGATCGAGCGCCTCGCCCGGCTCGGCCTCTTCATCGAGGTGCGCGCGGCACGGCTGCCGGACGGCGGTGTGGTCACGACCTATACCGACGTCACCGCATCGGTGGCCGCGGCCGAGGAGCTGGAGCGCGCCAACGAGACGCTGGAGCGCCGCGTGCGCGAGCGCACCGAGGAGTTGACGCGCCTCAACGCCGAGCTGGCGCTGGCCAAGCAGGAGGCCGACGAGGCGAACCTCTCCAAGACGCGGTTCCTGGCGGCGGCGAGCCACGACATCCTCCAGCCGCTGAACGCCGCGCGCCTCTACACGACCAGCCTCGTGGAGCGGCGCACCGGCGGCGACGAGCGGCGCCTCGTCGACAACGTCGATGCCTCGCTGGAGGCGGTCGAGGAGATCATCGCCGCCCTCCTCGACATCTCGCGACTCGACGCGGGGGCGATGAAGCCGGAATTCGGCAGTTTCCGCATCGACGAGCTGTTCCGCCAGCTCGCGGTGGAGTTCGCCCCCATCGCCGAGCAGAAGGGGCTGAGCCTCACCTTCGTGCCGACGGCTCTCGCCATCCATTCCGACCGGCGGCTGCTGCGCCGCCTGCTGCAGAACCTCATCTCCAACGCGATCAAATACACCGCCGAGGGCGGCGTGGTGATCGGCTGCCGCCGGCGCGGCAAGAAGCTTTCGCTGGAGGTGCACGACAGCGGGCCGGGCATTCCCCAGGCCAAGCAGCGAATCATCTTCCAGGAGTTCCAGCGGCTGGAGCAGGGGGCGAAGGTGGCGCGTGGCCTCGGGCTCGGGCTCTCCATCGTCGAGCGCATCGCACGGGTGCTGGAGCACAAGCTGACGGTGAAGTCGAAGGTCGGGCGCGGCTCGACCTTCTCGGTCACGGTGCCCATCGCCCCCGCCCTGCCGGCGGTGGCGCCGGGCCCTGCGCCCTCGCCCCTGCCGGCCGCCCCGCTCGACGGGCTGACCGTGCTCGCCATCGACAACGAGCCGAAGATCCTGCACGGCATGGAGGCGCTGCTGTCGGGCTGGGGCTGCCGGACGCTCATCGCCGACGGCTGGCCTGCGACCCCCCGCCGGACGTGGTCATCGTCGACTACCACCTCGACGAGGGGAACGGCCTCGACGTCGTCACCCAGCTGCGCTGGCGGTTCGGGGCGTCGCTGCCGGCCATCCTCATCACCGCGGACCGCAGCCCCGAGGTGCGCGACCGGGCGCAGGCGAAGTCGGTGCACCTCCTCAACAAGCCGGTGCGGCCGGCGGCGCTCCGGGCGCTGCTCGCCCAATGGCGGGTGCGCAAGCTCGCCGCCGAATAGGCGGCTTCAGTCGGCGCAGGCTTCGCCCATGAAGGTCTCGATCCGCTCGAGGCAGCGGTCGGTGTTGGAACCGGGAAAGCCGATGAAGACGTGGCAGCCGCCGGCGTAGACCTCGAGCGCGGCGCGGTTGCCGGCCGCCGTCCAGCGGGGCGCCATGAACAGGGTGTCGTCCAGCAGCGGATCGAGCGAGCCGACTGTGAAGAGGGCCGGCGGCAGGCCCTTGAGGTCGGCATGGAGCGGCGAGATGTCGGGATGGCGCACGTCGCCGCCCTGGACGAGGAAGTGGCGAACGAACATCTCGATGTCGCGGGTGTTGAGCACCAGCTTCTCGGCGCCCCAGCGGCGCACCGAGGGGGTGAGGGCGAGATCGTAGCAGCCGGCGTGGAGATTGGCGGCGCGGAAGGGCATGACGCCGTGCCGGTCGCGCAGGCGCAGGAGCGTCACCGCGGCGAGGTGCGCGCCGGCGCTCTCGCCACCGATGACCATGCGGTCGGTGCCGAAGAGGCGCTTCGCCTCGCCGGCGATCCACAGCGCGGCGGCCTCGCAGTCGTCGGGGCCCTGCGGATAGGGGTGCTCGGGCGCGAGGCGGTAGTCGATGGAGACGCAGGCCATGCCGGCGCGGTCGGCGAAGCGTTCCAGCCACTGGTCCTGCTGGTCGACGCTGCCGAGAACCCAGCCGCCGCCATGAATGTGGACATAGACGCCGCGGGGATTCTCGGGGGCGATGATCCTCAGGTCGATGGGGCCGTGCGGGCCGTCCATGGTGATGGTGCGCGCCCGTGGCGAGGGAATGGGCGCGGGAAAGGCGCCGCGGCCCTCACGCCGCATCTGCCGGATGACGGCGGGGGGATGAGCCCAGTTGTCCCAGGTCTCCAGCCGCTTGACGATCGCGGCGTTGACCGCGAGGGCGTCGGCGGGCGCCTTGCCGGCGTCGAAGGAGGGGCCGAGGGCGCTTGTCAGGTCGATCATGATTCATCCGCCTTGCAGGGGCGACGATGAAAGCCCGCCAGCCCTGCGAGGGCAAGCCGGCCGGCGGGCTCCCGCCATGCGGGCGGCTGGGCTAGACTCGGCGCCATGACCTCATCCGACATCGCTCCGTCGCCCAACCCGGACCTCGCGCTCGTTCTCGGCGGCGGCGGCGCCAAGGGCCTCGCCCATATCGTGGTGATCGAGGCGCTGGACGAACTCGGCATCCGCCCGCGGATGGTGGCCGGCACGTCCATCGGCGCCATCGTCGGCGCGTGCTACTGCGCCGGCATGAGCGGCGCCGCCATGCGGGACTATGCCCTCGGCGTGATGCGCATGAAGCCCGACGTGCTGCGCGCCCTGTTCGCGGCGCGGGTCGGGCGCTTTTCCGACATCCTGCGCGGCGGCCTGACCAATCCGGTGCTGGTGGACGCGGAGAAGCTGCTGGCCGCCTTCCTGCCACCAGTGATCCCGGCGACCTTCGAGGAGCTGGTGACGCCGCTGACGGTGGTCGCGACCGACTTCTACGCCCGCACCGACGTCGCCTTCTCCGACGGGCCGCTGGTGCCGGCGGTCGCCGCCTCCATGGCCATTCCCGGCGTCATCCGCCCGGTGCGCCATCGCGGCCACGTGCTGGTCGATGGCGGCACGATCAACCCGGTCCCGGTGGACCGCGTCTCGGCGGCGGTGACGCTCGCCGTCGACGTGCTGAACGGATCGGGGGCCGAGCGGCAGATCGACGACGTGATCCCCGAGCCGTGGGACGCCATGTTCGGCTCTGTGACGCTGATGATGCAGGTGCTGAGCACGGTGCGGCTCGCGGAGCACCGGCCGACCATCCACCTGCGCCCTCCGGTCGACCTGTTCCGCGTCCTGGACTTCCTGCGGGCGCGGGAGATCCTGACCGCCTGCGAGCCGGTGAAGGACGAGGTGAAGCGGCGCGTCGCCCTGGCGCTGGAGGCGGTGCCCGCCGACTTCGTCGCGCCGCCGGGCGCCTGACGGTCAACGCCGGCCGAAGAGTCGCTCCACGTCGGCGAGCGACAGGGTCACCGAGGTCGGCCGGCCGTGGTTGCACTGGGCCGAGCCCGGCGTCGCCTCCATCTCGCGCAGGAGCGCATTCATCTCGGCGGGGCGCAGCAGCCGGCCCGCCCTCACCGAGCCGTGGCAGGCCATGGTGGCGGCGACCGCCATCAGGCGCCGCTCGAGCGGCCCCGTGCTGTCCCATTCGGCGAGGTGCTCGGCGATGTCGCGGACCAGCGCCTCGGCATCGACATCGCCCAGCATGGCCGGCGTCTCGCGCACGATGACGGCGCCCGGGCCGAAGGCTTCGAGCACAAGCCCGAAGGCGGCGAGGTCGTCGGCGCGCTCGATGAGGCGGGTGGCATCGGCAGGGTCGAGCTCGACCACGATCGGAATGAGCAGCGCCTGGCGGGCGATGCCGCTCTCGGCCATCTGCCGCTTCAGCCGCTCGTAGACGAGGCGCTCGTGGGCGGCATGCTGGTCGACGATGACGAGCCCGTCGCGGGTCTGGGAGAGGATGTAGGTGCCGTGGACCTGGGCCCTGGCGGCGCCGAGCGGCCGGTCGAGGTCGTCCCCGGTCGGTGGGGCCTCGGCGGCGCGGGCGTCGGCGGAGGGCGCGATGTCCATGGCGAAGGCGGCCTGGGGCCCCTCGCCGAAGCCGCGTACCGGCTCAAGCGGCCGTGACGGCGAGGCGCGCCAGTCCCAGCCGACCGCGGGCACGGCGGGGCCGGCCGGGCGGAAGGCCCCGAGCGTGGCGGCGGCGATGGTGGTGGCGGTCGCCGGCGAGGCCGCGGCGATGGCCTCGCGGATCGCGCCCACGATGAGGCCGCGCACCAGGCCCGAATCGCGGAACCGCACCTCGGTCTTCGCCGGGTGCACGTTGACGTCGACCTCGTGGGGATCCAGGTCGAGGAAGAGCGCCACGGCGGGATGGCGGTCGCGCGGCATGGCGTCGGCATAGGCGCCGCGGATGGCCCCGAGGACGAGGCGATCGCGGATCGGCCGGCCGTTGACGAAGAGAAACTGGCTCGCCGCCGTCGCCTTGCCGAACGTCGGCAGGCCGGCGAAGCCGAAGAGCCGGACCTCGCCGCGCCAGACGTCGATGGGCAGGGCGTTCTGGGCGAAGTCGCGCCCGGCGACGTCCGCAATGCGGGCGAGGAGGCCGGCTTCGCCGAAGGCCTGGGCGGGGAAGTGCCGGGTCGTGCCGTCGGCGTCGGCGAGCGAGAAGGCGACGGTCGGATGGGCCAGCGCCAGGCGCTTCACCACCTCGGCGACGGCGGCCGCCTCGGCGCGGTCGCTCTTGAGGAATTTCAGCCGGGCCGGGGTGGCGTTGAAGAGGTCGGCGATCTCCACCCGCGTACCCGCGGCGAGGGCCGCCGGGCGGCATTCGCCCTTGCGGCCGGCATCGACGGTGAGCGACCAGGCGTGGGGCTCGTCGGCATGGCGGGTGGTGAGGGTCAGGCGGGAGACCGCGCCGATGGAGGGCAGCGCCTCGCCGCGGAAGCCGAGGGTGCGGATGTCGAGGAGATCCTCGTCGTCCAGCTTGGAGGTGGCGTGGCGCTCGACGCAGAGGGAGAGGTCGGCGCGGACCATGCCGCAGCCGTCGTCGGCGACGCGGATCAGCCGCCGGCCGCCGGCCTCGATCAGCACGTCGATGCGCGTGGCGCCGGCGTCGAGCGCGTTCTCGACGAGCTCCTTCACCGCGGCGGCGGGGCGCTCGATCACCTCGCCGGCGGCGATGCGGTTGGCGACACCTTCGGGGAGCTGGCGGACGGCCATGGCGTGATCCTAGCGCGCGGCGGCGCCGGCGTCAGGTGCGGTCACGGATGAGGGCCCGGAGGCCAGAGCTGCCGGGCCGGCGCGGCTCGCGCGTCGCGGCGGCCTGGGCGAGGACGGCCGCGCCGAGCGTCTGGGGACGGGCCTCCGGCCGCTCGCCGGGACGCGCCCGGGCGGCGGGCGGCGCGGCTGCGGCGGGAGCTGCGGCAGCCGGCTCGGCGGCCGACATGACCTCCGCCCGCACGGGACGGGGCAGCGAG
>LNFH01000301.1 GCA_001464235.1 Rhizobiales bacterium Ga0077556
AGATCGACCACCACCGCCTCGGTCTCCACGTCCTCCACCACGAGGTCGATGCCATAGCGCTGGAAGAGGCCCGACAGATCCGCGACATGGATGGCGGCGCCGGTTTCGGCCGAGCGGGCGATCATCAGCGAGGCCGGCACCTTGACGAAGCGGAACCCCTTGTCGGCGAGGTCGCGCGGCTCGATGCGCAGGTCGCGCACGCCGTCCATGGCGAAGCGGAAGCCCTTGTCGGTGAGGCTGCGCAGGGTCTCGACGTCGAGGGCGCTCATGGTGCGCACGGTCGCCTGGGTGAAGCCGAGCACGAGGGAACCGGCGATGGCGCGCGACGCCTCGAGGGACGCGATCAGCTCGGTGGCGAAGGCGGCGTCCGCCAGGGCCGATCCGGATACGTCACAGACGAGGCCGACGTCACGGTTGCGCGCGGTCAGTCGCCGGACGATCTGCACGCAGCGGCCGAGCACCTCCGCGTCGAGGCCCGGCATCAGGCCGGCGTCGTCGGCGAGGCCGCGATAATCCTGCGGCAGCAGGACCTGCCCTTCGGCGGTGCGCAGGCGCACCGAGGCCTGGTAGGAGCGCACCTTGCGCTGCGGCAGGGTGACGATGGGCTGCAGGAAGAGCTCGTAGCGCTTGGCCGAGATCGCCTCGTCGATGGCGGCGATGGCATCGGCGCGGGTCATGCCCTCGAAGACCTCCGGCAGGTCGGCGGCCGGCTGGCGCGGCTCGGCCTGGCGGCGAAGCTGGGCGGCCTGGCGCTGCAGCACCTGGACGGGCGGCGGAGGCGGCGCCTCGCGCTGGACCGGCGCGGCGACGGCCGGCGCGGCCACGGGCATGGCCGCCGCCGCCGGCTGCGGGGCGACGGCAGCGACCGGGCTGGTCACCTGGAGGATCGCGGCCTCGTGGATCTCGAGGGTTTCGGCGAACTGCTTGACGAGGGCGCCGAGCTCGCCGACCTCCTCGGCGAGGGGATCGGCGACGGCGCGCGCCCGATCCAGCGCCAGGGCCTCGAAGCGCTCGATGCGCTGGGTCAGCTCGGCGAGGCTGCGCGCGGCCTCACCGCTGGTGCGGGCGAGGTCGGCGAGACGGGCCTCGGTGGCGGTCCGGTCGGCGCCGATCTGGCCGCCGAAATGGCCGATGACCATGGCGAGGAGCGCGCCCAGCCCGACAGCCGCGGCCGTTCCCGCCTCGACCGCGGCCACGGTGAAGGCGAGGACGGAGGCCGATGCGGCGATCGCCACCATGCAGAGTGCGATGAAGTAGGAACCCGGTCGGGCCATGTTGAGCCGAATGTGATCCGCTGGCTGTTGAACCGCCGCGAGAATGCAATGCGGCATGCTGATTCGTCTCGCATTTCCATGGCACGGCGACGCCCCCCGGCGCTTGCCCACAGGGACTTCGCCCCCCACCGGGGAACCACCGCCGCGTCAGCAGATTGTCCTATTGCGCTGCATCATGACCGTGGTGAAGGTTGCGCCCCCCGCAGGAGGTGTCCCCCATGCCGATCCGCTCCATCCGGTCCCTGGCCTATGAGGATCTGACCGTCGGCCAGTCCGAACTCGTGATGAAGACCGTCACAGACCAGGACATCGTCGGCTTCGCCGACATTTCGGGGGACCAGAACCCCATCCATCTCTGCGACGTCTATGCCTCGAAGACGCGCTTCGGCCAGCGCATCGCCCACGGCCTCTACACCGCCAGCCTGATCTCGGCGGTGATCGGCACGCGCCTGCCCGGGCCCGGCGCCGTCTATCTCTCGCAGACCCTGAACTTCAAGGCGCCGGTGAAGATCGGCGACGTGGTGCGGGTGCATGTGGAGGTGGCGGAACTGATCCCGGAGCGCCAGCGGGCGCGGCTCGCCTGCGAATGCGCGGTGGACGCGGCGGTGGTGCTCGAAGGCGAGGCCTGGGTGCGCGTTCCCTCGCGCACGGAGCTGGAGGCCGCGGCCTGAGGCCGAAGAGGCTGCTTGACGGGCCGGGCCGCCATCGGCAGGGTCCGCCGCGCCCTAGCCCACCCCGTCGAAGCCCGCTCGCACCATGCCCCTGATCCTGCCGCCGCCACGGCCGGCCGCCTCCTTTCCGGTCCTGGCCCGTGACGCGGCCTTGCCCGCGGCCCTCCGCGGCGCGGTCGTCGCAATCGGCAATTTCGACGGCGTGCACCGCGGTCACAAACACGTGGTCGCGGCGGCCCGCAGGCGCGCGGCCGAAGCTGGTCGACCCGTCGTCGCCATGACCTTCGAGCCTCATCCGCGCGCCTATTTCCAACCGGACGTGCCGCTGTTCCGGCTGAGCAGCGCCGCCGGCAAGGCGCGGCTGCTGGCGGGCCTCGGGATCGACGCCCTCGCCGTCCTGCCCTTCGACAGCACCCTCGCGGAAACGTCGGCGGACGCTTTCGAGGACGACCTGCTGATCGACTGGCTCGGGGCGTCGGACGTGGTCGTCGGCCGTGACTTCCACTACGGGGCGCGGCGCGCCGGCAGCGCGGAAACCCTTCGGCAGGCCGGCGCGGCCAAGGGCTTCGGCGTGACGCAGGTGGCGGCGCTCGACAGCGGCGGCACCACGATCTCGTCCTCCGCCATCCGCGACGCGCTGGTGGCCGGCGAGGTCGAGGCGGCGAACGCGCAGCTCGGGCACGCCTGGTTCGTGACCTCCACCGTCATCCACGGCGAGAAGCGCGGACGCGAACTGGGCTATCCCACCGCCAACCTGAAGCTCGATCCGGCCTGCGGCCTGAAGCACGGCATCTACGCCGTCAAGGTCGGCCTCGACGGGCGCTGGCTGGACGGCGTCGCGAGCTTCGGCCGCCGTCCGACCTTCGACAACGGGGCGCCGCTTCTCGAGGTCCATGTCTTCGACCTCGCCGAAAGCCTCTACGACCGCGACCTCGACATCGTCTTCGCAGGTTTCATCCGGCCGGAAGCCAAGTTCGAGACGCTCGACGCGCTGATCGTCCAGATGGACCAGGACAGTCGCGACGCCCGCGCCATCCTCAACAGGGCCTGACCGGCGACTATTACCGGCGGGGCCGCGCGAAATTGAACCACATCCCGGAGATGTTGATCCTATTTTAACCGCGCGGCCGACTATTCTGGAACCAGTCAATCCAGAGGACAGCTCCCCCATGTCTGCCCGCATCCCCAGCCTCAAGATCGGCGGCAAGTCGGTCGGTTTCGTCATCTTCCTGCTCGCCGTCACCGCGATCGTGACGGTGGTCGCCGGCTGGTCCCTGATCCAATCGCGCAACGAGGCGACCGCGCTGCGCGACGCGCAGACCAACCTGCGCACGCTGGCGGTCCTCTTCGCCACGAGCCACGCCGACAGCCGCTTCACGGTGGCCGGCGAGCGGGTGGCCGACATGCGCGCCGGAGCCATGCCGACCTTCGCCGACCACAGCATCGTCGACCGGACGATCCAGGCGGTGGGCGGCGTCGCCACCATCTTCGTCACCGACGACAAGGGCGTCTTCGTGCGCCGCACCACCAACGTGAAGAAGGAGAACGGCGACCGGGCCGTCGGCACGGCGCTCGCCCCCGATCATCCGGCCCAGACCCCGCTGAAGGCCAGCCAGCCCTATTACGGTCCGGCGACGCTATTCGGCCGTTCGTTCTACACGGCCTACCAGCCGGTCCTCGACTCCGCCGGCAAGGTCATCGGCGTGCTGTTCGTCGGCATTCCCACCGAGCAGCTCCACGCCCAGGCGCGCCAGACCCTCTACGGCATGATCGGTTCGCTGCTGGCCATCGTCGTGGTGCTCGGCGGGCTCGCCGCCATCGTGGTGCGCCGGGCGGTGAAGCCGCTGGTGGCCGCGACCGCGTCGCTGGAGCGGGTGGCCGCAGGCGACCTCGACGCCCCCATTGCAGCCCCGACGCGCGCCGACGAGATCGGTGACCTGACCCGCGCCCTGATCGTGCTGCGCGACAACGCCCGCCAGGCCAAGGCCGCGGAGGCCGACCGGCTGAACGAGGTCGAGGCCCGCGCCGACCGTGGCCGCAGGCTCGAGGCCGCCATCGTCAACTACGAGAAGGCCATGGCCGCCCGGATCGCCGATGCGGACGCTGCCGTGGGCGGGCTCGACGCCAGCGCCGCGACCCTGACCTCGACCTCCGGGGCGATGGCCGGCCGGGTGAGCAACGCCTCCGAGGCCACCGACCGGGCCACCGCCAACATGAACGCCGTGGCGAGCGCCGCGCACCAGCTCGCGGCCTCCATCACCGAGATCGGACGGCAGGTGTCGGCCTCTTCCGAGGTGGCCGGGCGGGCGGTGAAGGAAGCCGGCGAGACCGGCTCGCGGGTCGCCGAGCTGGACGGCGCGGCGCGCAAGATCGGCGAGGTCATCAGCCTCATCAACGCCGTCGCCGAGCAGACCAACCTGCTCGCCCTCAACGCCACGATCGAAGCCGCCCGTGCCGGCGAGGCCGGCAAGGGCTTCGCGGTGGTGGCTGCGGAGGTGAAGCAGCTCGCCGGGCAGACCGCCAAGGCCACCGACGAGATCGCCTCGCAGGTCGGCCGCATGCAGGCCGCCACCAATGCGACGGTCCAGGCCATCGGCGTCATCACCGAGACCATCGGCTCCATGGACCACATCACCACGGCCATTGCCGCCGCGGTCGACCAGCAGCAGGCCTCGACCTCCGAGATCTCGCGGGCGATTTCGGAGGCGAACGCCCAGGCGGACCTCGCGCGCCGCTCCATCCTGGACGTCAGCGGCGCCGCCGCCGGCACCGGGCGGTCGGCGGCGGAGGTCACCGAGGCGAGCCGCCGCCTCGCCGGCTGCTCCTCCAGCATCGACCAGGCGCTGAAGGCCTTCGTCGCCGAGGTGCGTGCCGCCTGATCATCGGGGCACATGCGCCCCATGAGCACCGTTGATTGGACCGGCCGGGACGATGACCCTATCGTCCCGGCCGTTCTCGTTCCGCCCCGAGGGTTCCGCGATGTACGTGCCGCCCCTGTTCCGGATGGGCGAGGAGGCCGAGGTCATGGCTTTCTGCCGGGCCCACCCCTTCGCTCTCCTGGTGACCCACGGCCGCGACGGGCTGTTCGCCACGCACCTGCCGGTGATCCTGAAGCAGGACGGCGAGGGCGGCGCCGCCTTCTTCGGCCATATCGCCAAGGCCAATCCGCACTGGCAGAACACGGAAGCAGGGTCTGAAGCCCTGCTCGTCTTCACCGGGCCGCAGGCCTACGTGACGCCATCGTGGTATGCGACGAAGATGGAGACGGCCAAGGTCGTCCCGACGTGGAACTATGCCAGCGTCCATGTGCGCGGCCGGGTGACCTGGCCGGCGGAGCCGGATTTCCTGCGGCAGAACCTCGCCGACCTCACCGACCGGCACGAGAGCGGCCGGGACCATCCCTGGGCGATGAGCGACGCGCCGGAGGATTTCCTCGCCATGCAGATGCGGGCGATCGTCGGCATGCAGTTCGCGGTGTCGTCCTTCGACGCCAAGCTGAAGATGAGCCAGAACCGCCCGGCCGCCGATCCGGCGACCCCGCCGACGCGGTGGTGGCGGAGATCGTCGGGTCGCTGCACGGCAAGGTCAGCTGAGCGCGCGCAGGAGTGCCGCCGCCATCAGCCCGGCGAGGAAGATGAGCCCGGCATCGCGGTTGGACTTGAAGAGCCTCAGGCAGAGGTCGGGATCGGCGATGTCGAGCGACCGGACCTGCCAGACCAGGTGGCCTGCGAAGAGGGTGAGGCCCAGCCAGGCGAGCGGCGGAGCAGCGAGGCTCCAAAGCGCCGTGCCGAACATGGCCACCGCGGCTGCATAGAACAGCGACAGGTAGAGCGGGGTCTTCTCGCCGAAGAGCAGCGCGGTGGACCTGACGCCGACGATGGCGTCGTCCTCGCGGTC
>LNFH01000302.1 GCA_001464235.1 Rhizobiales bacterium Ga0077556
CGGTTCCGCCGCAAGCCCTGGGTGCGCACCGACCACACCGGCGCCGACGGCGGCGGCGGCGTGATGAGCATGATGGCCGGCCGCGTCTTCGAGAAGGTCGGCGTCCACTGCTCGACGGTCTACGGCGAGTTCGCGCCCGAGTTCCGCGGCCAGATTCCCGGCGCCACCGAGGACCCGCGCTTCTTCGCCACCGGCATCTCGCTCATCGCCCATCCGGTGAACCCCAACGTGCCGGCGGTGCACATGAACACCCGCCTCGTCGCCACCAGTCGCATGTGGTTCGGCGGCGGCGCCGACCTGACGCCGGTCCTCGATCGCCGCCGCACCCAGACCGACCCGGACACGCTGGCCTTCCACGCCGCCATGCAGGGCGCCTGCGAGGGCCACGAGGTCGCCGACTACGAGCGCTACAAGGCCTGGTGCGAGGACTACTTCTACCTGCCGCACCGCAAGGAGCCGCGCGGCATCGGCGGCATCTTCTTCGACTACCTCGACAGCGGCGACCGCGATGCCGACTTCGCCTTCACCCGGGACGTCGGCCGCGCCTTCGCCGACATCTATCCCGACCTCGTCCGCCGCAACTTCGCGACGCCGTGGACCGATGCGGACCGCGAGGAACAGCTCGTCCGCCGCGGCCGCTACGTCGAGTTCAACCTGCTGCACGACCGCGGCACCGTCTTCGGCCTGAAGACGGGCGGCAATGTCGAGAGCATCCTGTCCTCCCTGCCGCCGGTGGTGAAATGGCCGTGACACGCGCCATGACCGGCGGCGAGGCCATCGTCGCAGGCCTCATCGCCAACGGCGTCGACACGGTCTTCGGCCTGCCCGGTGCGCAGATGTATCCGCTCTTCGACGCACTGGCCCAGAGCGCCGACCGGATCCGCACGGTGGGTGCCAGGCACGAGCAGGCCTGCGGCTACATGGCCTTCGGCTATGGCCGCTCCACCGGTCGTCCCGGCGTCTATTCCGTCGTGCCGGGTCCGGGCCTCCTCAACACCACCGCCGCCATCGCCACCGGCTGGGGCTGCAACACGCCGATGGTCTGCCTCACCGGACAGATCCCCTCCGCCTTCATCGGCCGGCGGCGCGGTCATCTCCACGAGATCGCCGACCAGCTCGGCACGTTGCGCTCGCTGGTGAAATGGGCGGAGCGCATCGAGCGGCCCGCCGACGCGCCGGCCCTCGTCGCGGAAGCCTTCCGCCAGGCCCAGTCCGGTCGGCCCGGTCCCGTGGCCCTCGAAATGGCCTGGGACGTCATGGCAGGCGCCGAGGACGTGCCCGAAGCGGCCGCCGCGGTGCTCGACGCCCCGCCGAAGCCCGACGCGCTGGCGGTCTCCCACGCCGCCAACCTCATCCGCGCCGCCCGCTGCCCGGTGATCATGACCGGCTCCGGCGCCCAGGACGCGGCGGCCGCCGTCGCGCTCCTCGCCGAGCGCATCGGCGCGCCGGTGGCGGCCTTCCGCGGCGGCCGCGGCGTCGTCGACGAGGCGGGGCCCTGGGGCCTGTCCTCCTATGCCGCCTTCCGCCTCTGGGAACAGTGCGACCTCGTCGTGGCCATCGGCACCCGGCTCGAAATGCCCACCATGCGCTGGGCGAACATGATGCAGCTGACGACCCGCCTCGACGGCGGGCGCAAGCTGGTGCGCATCGACGTCGATTCCGAGGAGATGACCCGCCTCGATGCCGATGCCGGCATCGTCGCCGACAGCGCCGAGGGCGTGACGGCGCTGCTGGAGGCTCTCGCCGGCCACCGCCCCGTCGACAACCGCGCCGCCATCGAGGAGGCCCGCACCGCGGCTGCCGCCGCCATCCGCGTCGTCCAGCCCGAGATGGACTATCTCGACGTCATCCGCGCCGTGCTGCCCGCAGACGGCCTGCTGGTGGAGGAGCTCTGCCAGGCCGGCTTCGCCAGCTATTTCGGCTACCCCGTCCACCGGCCGCGCACCTATGTCTCCACCGGCTTCCAGGGCACGCTCGGCTACGGCTTCCAGACGGCGCTCGGCGTCAAGGTCGCCCACCCGGACAAGCCGGTCGTCTCCATCACCGGCGACGGCGGCTTCATGTTCGGCGTGCAGGAACTGGCGACCGCCCGGCAATACGGCATCGGCCTCGTGACCGTGGTCTTCAACAACGAGGCCTATGGCAACGTGCGCCGCGACCAGGAGACCCGCTACGGTAACCGGCTGATCGGCGCGGATCTGGTCAATCCGGACTTTCCGGCGCTGGCCAGGGCCTTCGGCATCGACACGGCCAGCATCGACAGCCCGGCGGCGCTGAAGCCGGTTCTCGCCGCGGCGCTGGCCAAGGGCGCCCCGGCGCTGATCGAGGTCCGGCTGCAGCGCGGCTCGGAGGCGTCTCCCTGGCCGTTCATCCATCCGGTGAAGGCCTACTGAGCCGGCGGACGCGATTGGGCCGTGCGAACCAAATTTGGGTCAGAAGAATAAGCCTAAAAGCCGATCGTAGGAAAATAAGCATTGACATCCTGCGGCGGCGTTGATACCGTCCGGCCTTCGTGCAGTGATGGGCGCAACGACGAAGAACGGGGGGGGATGACCATGGATCGCAGGCATTTCATCGCGGGTGCGGCGCTGGCTCCCCTCGCAGCCCCCGCGCTGCGGGCGCAGTCCGGCCCGCTGCGCTTCATCTTTCCCTTCGCCGCCGGCGGGGCAGGGGACGCGCTCACCCGCATCGTGGCCGGCGAGGTCGGCCGCGCCCTGAACGAGACGGCCATCGTCGAGGCGCGCCCCGGCGCAGGCGGTCAGATCGGCACCCAGGCGGTCACCAACGCCGCCCCCGACCTCCTCACCCCGATCGCCCCGGTGGTCATCCACCCCATCGTCTTCCCGCAGCTCCCCTACGACCCGTTCAAGGACCTCGCCCCGGTCAGCCTCGTCACGACCTTCGACTTCGCCCTCGCCGTCCATCCCGACACGCCGGCGAAGACCCTGGCCGAACTCGTCGCCTGGCTGAAGCAGGACCCGCGCCGGGGCACCTATGGCTCGCCCGGCGTCGGCAACCTGCCGCATTTCTTCGGCGCGCTTCTCGCCGAGAAGATCGGCGTGCCGCTGCAGCACGCGCCCTATCGCGGCTCGGCACCGGCGCTCACGGACCTCGTCGGCGGCCAGGTGCCGATGGTCATCACCACCACTTCCGACGTCACGGAACTGGCGAAGGGCGGGCGCATCCGCATCCTCGCCGTGTCGGGGCGCGAGCGCTCGCCCTTCCTGCCCGATGTCCCGACCTTCACCGAGGCCGGCATCCCCATCACCGGCGGCGCCTGGTACGGGCTCTTCACCCGCGCCGGCTCGCCGCCCGAGATGGTGGACCGCGTCAGCCGCGCCGTCATGGCGGCGATGCGCGACGCGGCGGTGAAGGAGAAGGTGCTGCGCCTCGCCATGGTGCCGACCGGCTCGACGCCGGAGGAGCTCGGGCGCATCCAGCGCGAGGACAACGCGGCCTGGGCCCCGGCCGTGAAGGCCTCGGGGTTCAAGCCATCCTAGGAGAACAGGCCCCACCCTTACCCTCCCCTCTGCCGAGGGGAGGGGGACTACCGCGTCGCGCCCCCGGCCGAAGGTCGTGCCTGGCGCGCCGGTTGAGGACACCCGGAACGCTGGAGTCCCCCTCTCCTCGCGCCAGCGAGGGGAGGGTGAGGGTGGGGCATCTGGCCAAATGCTTGCTCACCTGTCTGGTGCCGCCCCCTCCGTCATGCCCGGGCTCGTCCCGGGCATCCACGAATTCCTTCAGGGCGCGGTGTTCAAGTCGTGGATGGCCGGGCCAAGCCCGGCCATGACGCAGAGGGCGGCGTTTGGACCCCGCGGAGCGATGCTCCCGCCCGCCACCTTGCCCGCCCGCTCCTTCCGACGCAGTGTCCTGTCCCCGCGCCCGCCCCGAGTCCTTCCATGCCGCACGCCGACACGAACATCCTCTTCATCATGTGCGACCAGCTCCGGTTCGACTACCTGGGCTGCTACGGGCATCCCACCCTGAAGACCCCGAACATCGACGCGCTCGCCGCCCGCGGCGTCCGCTTCACCCGCGCCTATGTCCAGTCGCCGGTCTGCGGGCCCTCGCGCATGAGCACCTATACCGGCCGCTACATGCGCTCCCACGGCTCCAACTGGAACAACTTCCCCCTGCGCATCGGCGAGCCGACCCTCGGGCAGCATCTGAAGGCCCTCGGCGTCCGCAACGTCCTCGTCGGCAAGACCCACATGACCGCCGACGACGAGGGCATGGAGCGGCTCGGCATCCCCAAGGGGTCGGTGATCGGGGTGGAGGCGGCGCAATGCGGCTTCGAGCCCTACGAGCGCGACGACGGCCTGCATCCCTCGCGCCCCGGCGGAGCCCGGCCGGCCTATGACAAATATCTGGAGGATCACGGCTTCCCGGCCCGCAACCCCTGGGAGGACCGGGCCAATTCCGGCCTCTCGCCGGACGGGGAGAAGCAGAACGGCTGGCTGCTCGCCCATGCGGACAAGGAAGCCAACATCCCCGAGGAGCATTCCGAGACGCCCTACATGACGCGCCGGGCCATGGACTTCATCCGCGAGGCGAAGGACGACGGCCGGCCCTGGTGCCTGCACCTCTCCTACATCAAGCCGCACTGGCCCTATATCGCGCCGGCGCCCTATCACGACATGTTCTCCGAGGATGACGTCCAGCCGGCCATCCGCTCGGATCTGGAGCGGCAGAACCCCCACCCGGTCTACGGCGCCTTCATGGACATGCGGGTGTCGCGGAACTTCTCCCGCGAGGAGGTCCGCCGCCGCGTCATCCCCGCCTACATGGGCCTCATCAAGCAGATCGACGACCAGCTCGGCGTGCTGTTTAAATACCTCGACGACGAGGGCCTGACCGACAAGACCATGATCGTCTTCACCGCCGACCACGGCGACTATCTCGGCGACCACTGGCTCGGCGAGAAGGACCTCTTCCACGAGGTCTCGGTGAAGGTGCCGCTGATCGTCGTCGACCCGTCGAAAGAGGCCGATGCCGCCCGCGGCACCACCTGCGACGCCCTCGTCGAGGCCATCGACCTCGCGCCGACCTTCGTCGAGCATTTCGGCGGCACCGTGCCGCGCCACATCCTCGAAGGGCGCTCGCTCAAACCCCTGCTGCGCGGCGAGACTCCCCCCGCCTGGCGGCAGGTCGCCATCTCCGAATACGACTACTCCATGCTGGATTCCCGCCGCACCCTCGGCCGCAAGCCCGACGAGTGCCGGCTGTTCATGGTCTTCGACGGCCGCTTCAAATATGTCCACGCGCCGGGCTTTCGCCCCATGCTCTGGGACCTGGCGACGGACCCCAACGAATATCGCGACCTCGGCGACGACCCGGAATTCGCCGCCGAGCGCGAGCGGCTGAAGGAGCACCTGCTCTCCTGGGCGCTCACCGACCACAACCGCATCACCATGCCCGACGCCACGATCGAGACCTACGGACCGGCGCGGCAGATGCGCGGCGGCATCCTCATCGGCTACTGGGACGAGGCGGAGGTCGCGGAAGCCAAGAAGGCCTACGGCATCGAGTGACGCAGCCCCCGCTCCGCCGCTTGCCAAGCCCGCCGGGCGGGGCTCCAATACCGGCTCCATGCCCCGGGGACGCGACCGTCGTGAGCCTGAACCTCGAACCCCATCCGCTGCGACGGCAGGTCCTGGACGAACTGCATGCCCGGCCGTTCCAGCTGGTGGAGACGCCGCGTCGCGTCCTGTTCCACGCCTTCTCCACCGCCGAGCTCGCGCCGCCGGCCGAACGCGCCGCCATCGCCGCCTGGTGCAACGTCACCGGGGCGGCCAGGCCCGACGAGGGCGCCAATTTCCACCGCGCCGTCTTCCCCACGGCGCGCCTGCGTTGGGAGCGCCACAGCGAGTTCTCCACCTATGGCTGGGACGTGCCGGCCCCCGGCGATGATCCGTTCCATTGGCCGCTGCCCCAGCCGACACCCGTCGGCGCCGCGGTCGCCGCACCCGGCCCCCTGCTGGTCGCCATCGACCTCGCCCTCGTCCGAGAGAGCGCGCTCACCTCCGACTGGCAGGCGCTGTTCGACCCCGCCTCGCTCTGCGTCTCCCGCGCGGTGGACGGCGCCGCCACCATCGCCACCGACTTCCGCCAGGACGCCCGCGGCTACACGCGCATCCTCGTCATCGACCACGCGCTCACCCCGGCGGTGGCCGGCGCGCTGGTGCAGCGGCTCCTCGAGGTCGAGACCTATCGCTGCTTCGCCTTGCTCGGCCTGCCCGAGGCGCAGCGCATGGGCCCGATCATCGGCCGCATCGAGCGCGAGCTCGTCTCGGTCGCCCAGCGCATGAAGACGGCGACCGGCCTCGAAAGCAACGCGGCCCTGCTCGACACGCTGGTGGCCCAGGCCGCCGAGCTGGAGGCGGAGGCGGCCCTGTCGAGCTTCCGCTTCGGTGCGACCCGCGCCTACGAGGCGCTGGTGCGTTCGCGGCTCGCGGTCGTCGGCGAGATGCCGGTCGAGGGGCACTCGACCTGGGCGGCCTTCCTCGACCGCCGCTTCGCGCCCGCCATGCGCACCTGCCAGACCGCCTCCGACCGGCAGGCCGAGCTGTCGCAGAAGCTCACCCGCGCCGCGAACCTCCTGCGCACCCGCGTCGACATCGCCCTCGAACAGCAGAACCGGACGCTTTTGGAGACCATGTCCGAGCGCGGCCGGCTGCAGCTTCGCCTGCAGCAGACGGTGGAGGGGCTCTCCATCGCCGCCGTCTCCTATTACGTGCTCGGCCTGCTCGGCTACCTGTTCAAGGGCGGCAAGGATGCAGGCCTCCTGCCCTTCGATCCCTCGGTGGCGACCGCCGCCGTCCTGCCCTTCGTGGTCATCGTCATGGCCCTCGTCGTGCGGCGCATCCGCACCCGCCACCGCGACGACTGACGGCATGGCAGGGGCGCGGGACGGGGCCGTTCCCGCCGGGCCGCCGTCGCCCTAGAACCGTGTCCATCGCCCGACCCGGAGGATCGCCATGGACACTGTGAAGCTCGGCCGCACCGGCCTCGACGTCTCCCGCCTCTGCCTCGGCTGCATGACCTATGGCGCGCCCGACATGGGCGCCCATCCCTGGTCCATGGGGCGCTCGACCTCGGCATCAATTTCTTCGACACGGCCAACGTCTATTCCCTCGGCTCCTCGGAGGAGATCGTCGGCAAGGCTCTGAAGGACATGGCCAAGCGCGACGACATCGTCATCGCCACCAAGGTCTTCAACCGCATGCGCCCGGGGCCGAACGGCGCCGGCCTGTCGCGCAAGGCGATCATGACCGAGATCGACCATTCGCTGCGCCGCCTCGGCACCGACTATGTCGACCTCTACCAGATCCACCGCTTCGACTACGACACGCCGATCGAGGAGACGCTGGAAGCGCTCCACGACGTCGTGAAGGCCGGCAAGGCCCGCTACATCGGCGCCTCCTCCATGAGCGCCTGGCGCTTCATGAAGATGCTGAAGACGTCGGAGGCGAACGGCTGGACGCGTTTCGC
>LNFH01000303.1 GCA_001464235.1 Rhizobiales bacterium Ga0077556
TCCTTCACCGGGATGACGGAGTTCTTGAAGCGCCCCTCCTCCCAGGACTTCGCCGCGCGCTTCTGGCTCTCCACCGCATAGGCGTCGACGTCGTCGCGCGAGAAGCCGTACTTCGTGGCAATGAGGTCGGCGGAGATGCCCTGCGGCATGAAATAGCTCTTCACCGCGATGGACGGGTCCACCGGCCAGGCGCCGCCCGAGGCGCCCATGCCGACGCGCGACATGCTCTCCACGCCGCCACCGACCACGAGGTCGTGCTGGCCGGCCATGACCTGCGCCGCGGCGAAGTTCACCGCGTCGAGGCCGGAGGCGCAGAAGCGGTTGATCTGGATGCCGGGGACGATGTCGCCGTAGTCCGCCTTGAGGGCGGCGACGCGGGCGATGTCGCTGCCCGCCTCGCCGACGGGATCGACGCAGCCGAGAATGACGTCGTCCACGAGGCTGGTGTCGAGGCCGTTGCGGGCCTTGAGGGCGCGCAGGGTCGTCGTGGCCAGCTCAAGGGCGGTGACCTCGTGAAGGGAGCCGTCGGACTTGCCCTTGCCCCGCGGCGTGCGGACATGGTCATAGACGAAGACGTCGGTCATGGCGGGTTCCTCTCCCCGGTTGATGGCTGGGCGCAGAGCGCAGGCCGGATGTCGGCCTGCGCCGCTCGGGTCAGAGCG
Organism: Rhizobiales bacterium Ga0077556; assembly: GCA_001464235.1. Lineage (GTDB taxonomy): Bacteria > Pseudomonadota > Alphaproteobacteria > Rhizobiales > Phreatobacteraceae > Phreatobacter. Next base: position 663 of record LNFH01000303.1, read on the forward strand.
TGCGCGCGATGAGAATTTTCATGATCTCGTTGGTGCCGCCGTAGATGCGCTGGATGCGCGCGTCCCGGTACATCCGCGAAATCGGATATTCGTCCATGAAGCCGTAGCCGCCGAAGAGCTGGAGGCAGCGGTCGACGATGGTGTTCTGCAGGTCCGAGAGCTTGTACTTCGCCATGGACGCCATGGCGGTGTCGCACTTGCCCTCGAGGTGCAGGCCCACGCAATACTCGTAGAAGACTTTGGCCATGGTCGCCTCGGTCTTCATGTCGGCGAGCTCGAACTGGGTGTTCTGGAAGTCGATGACCTTCTTGCCGAAGGCCCCGCGCTCCTTGACGTAGTCGATGGTCAGGGTGAGCGCCCGCTCGATCATGCCGACGGCGGCACCCGCGATGGTCAGGCGCTCCTGCGGCAGGGCCCGCATCATCTGGTAGAAGCCCTGGTTCGGCTCGGGGCCGAGCAGCGCCTCGGCCGGCAGCTTCATGTCGTCGAAGAAGAGCTCGGAGGTGTCGGCCCAGTCGAGGCCGAGCTTCTTCAGCTTGCGACCGCGGCGGAAGCCCGGCGCGTTCTCGGTCTCGACGACGAAGAGCGAGGTGCCCTTGGCGCCGGCGGAGGGATCGGTCTTGGCGGCGACCACGACCATGTTGGCGTGCTGGCCGTTGGTGATGAAGGTCTTCGAGCCGTTCAGCACCCAGCCGTTGCCGGAGCGCTCGGCCTTGGTGCGGATGCCCTGCACGTCGGAGCCGGCGCCGGGTTCGGTCATGGCGAGCGCCGCGATGAGCTCGCCGGTCGCCATCTTCGGCAGCCAGGTCTTCTTCTGCTCGTCGGTGCCGTAGTGGAGGATGTAGGGCGCGACGATCGGCCCGTGGATGGCCCAGCCCCAGGAATCCGCGCCGGCCAGCGCGATCTCGTGGGCGATGACCGCCTCGTGGCTGTAGTCGCCGCCCGACCCGCCATATTCCTCCGGGATCGAGGCGGAGAGCAGGCCCGCATCGGCCGCCTTGATCCAGGCGTCGCGGTCCATGACGCCCTCTTCCGACCAGCGGTCGAGGTTGGGCACGAATTCCTTGGCGAGGAAGGCCCGGGCGCTCTCGGCGAGCATGTCGTGCTCTTCGGTGCGCCAGGCGGGCTTCGGCAGGTTGAGGGCGCTCATGTCGTTCTCCCGGGATGTTCCGTCGGCTGCTTCAGGGTCGAGGGTGCAGTTACACCATCGACCCGCGCGGCTCTAAAGACGGCCTTACGGGGGAGCCGCCTCCCCCGCAGTCATTGGTGTGGGGAGCTTCCCTCCCCGCCTCATGCCCGGCCTTGTGCCGGGCATCCACGAATTCCTCTCGCAAGGCGGTGTTCAAGTCGTGGATGGCCGGGACAAGCCCGGCCATGACGGAAGGGGCGGAGCCCCCTCCCACTACCCGAACGCAGCCTCAGAACGCATCAGCCGCGAGCGCCATCATCGAGTCGGCGCCGGCCTGGATGCGGGCGAGATGGGCGCCCGTCTCCGGCATCATCTGCTCGAAGAAGAAGCGCGCCGTCACCAGCTTGGCGTTCATGCGGTCGGTGGAGCCGTTGGCGCCCTCGGCGAGCTTCTCCGAGGCCACCTTGGCCATCTTGGCCCACATGTAGCCCATGGCGACGAGGCCGAACATGTGCATGTAGGGCGTCGAGCCGGCGCCAGCATTGTCGGGCTTGGCCATGGCGTTCTGCATGAACCACATGGTGGCCGCCTGCAGGTCCTTCAGGCCCTTGGACAGCGAGCCGACATAGGCGCCCACCGTCGCGTCGTCCTTGTTCTGCGCGCAGAAGGTGCCAACCTCGTTGAAGAAGGTCATCACGGCGCGTCCACCGTTGGCGCCGAGCTTGCGGCCGACCAGGTCGAGCGCCTGGATGCCGTTGGCGCCCTCGTAGATCATGGCGATGCGGGCGTCGCGGACGAACTGGCCCATGCCCCATTCGTTGATGTAGCCGTGGCCGCCGAACATCTGCTGGGCCTTCACGGCGTTGTCGAAGCCGAGATCGGTCAGCACGCCCTTCACGATCGGCGTCATCAGGCCGAGATGGTCCTCCGCCTTCTGCCGCTCGGCGGCGTCCTCCGAGCGGTGCGAGACGTCGGCCATCAGCGCGGTCCACAGCATCAGGGCGCGGCCGGCCTCGTTGACGGCGCGCAGCGTCATCAGCGTGCGGCGCACGTCGGGGTGGACGATGATCGGGTCGGCGGCCTTCTCGGGCGCCTTCGGGCCGGAGAGCGAGCGGCCCTGGATGCGGTCCTTCGCATAGGCGACCGCGTTCTGGTAGGCGACCTCGGACTGCGACAGGCCCTGGACGCCGACCGACAGGCGCGCCTCGTTCATCATCACGAACATGGCGTTGAGGCCGCGGTGCTCCTGGCCGACGAGCCAGCCGGTGGCCTCGTCGTAGTTCATGACGCAGGTGGCGTTGCCGTGGATGCCCATCTTCTCCTCGATCTTGCCGCAGGAGACGCCGTTGCGGGCGCCGGGCTTGTTGTCGGCATCGGGGATGAACTTCGGCACGACGAAGAGCGAGATGCCCTTGGTGCCGGCCGGCGCGCCCTCGATGCGGGCGAGGACCAGGTGGATGATGTTCTCGGCCATGTCGTGCTCGCCGGCCGAGATGAAGATCTTCTGGCCGGTGATGCGGTAGGAGCCGTCGCCGTTGGGCACGGCCTTGGTGCGCAGCATGCCGAGATCCGTGCCGCAATGCGGCTCGGTCAGGTTCATCGTGCCGGTCCACTCGCCAGACGTCATCTTCGGCAGGTAGATCTGCTTGATCTCGTCGCTGGCATGGACGTTGAGCGCCGCCATGGCGCCCTGGGTCAGGCCCGGATACATGCCCCAGGCGAGGTTGGCCGAGGACATGAACTCGCCGACGACGGTGTTGACGGTGGCCGGCAGACCCTGCCCGCCATAGTCGGGCGAGAAGGCGAGGCCCATCCAGCCGCCTTCCTGGTACTGCTTGTAGGCCTCCTTGAAGCCCGGCGGGGTCGTCACGGTGCCGTCGTCGTTGCGGCGGCAGCCGATCTGGTCTCCCACCACGTTGAGGGGCTGCAGCACCTCCTCGCAGAACTTCGCGCCCTCGTTGACGATGGCCTCGACCAGGTCGCGCGGCGCGTCCGAGAAGCCCGGCAGGTTGCCGTAGCCGTCCATCTTCAGGACGTCGTAGAGCACGAACATCGTGTCCTCGATGGGAGCCTTGTAGGTCGGCATGTCTCATCTCCTCCGAGAGGGGACGCCCGTTCGGGCGCCGGTTTCGCAAAGCCGCCGGGGGCGGCGGGATCAGTCCTTCGACGCCGAGGCGCCGATGCCGGCGAGCCGCCCGTCGATGACGGTGATCGCCCGTTCCAGTTCGTCGATGGCCGTGTCGATGTCGCTCTTCTGCGCCTGCAGCCGGCCGATCTGCTCGCGATACTTGGTCCGCGCCACCTTCATCTGTGTGACGCCGCCGTCGCCGAGGTCGTAGAGGTCGAGCATGGCCTTGACCTCCTCGAGCGAGAAGCCGACGCACTTGCCCATGAGGACGAGGCGCAGGCGCGAGCGGTCGCGGCGCGAATAGATGCGGTCCTGGCCCTGCCGCTCCGGCGCGAGCAGCCCCTTCTCCTCGTAGAAGCGCAGGGCGCGGGCGGTGACGCCGAACTCGCGCGTCATCTCGCGGATGGAGAAGGTGTCCTTGCCGGCGGATGCGCCGGTGCGCGCCAGGAGCTCGGCGAGCGTGACGCCCCCGTTCCGGGCGAGGTCCTGATCGGCCATGGGGCTCACCGGCATCTGGCTCCCGTCAGGGGTTGGCTGACTTCGCCTTTCGTCTAACTCACGTTTACGTAAACGTCAACACCAGGGATGGCCGGATGGCCTTGGGAGACCTGTGGCGCTGTCAGTGTCAGGCGCTCGAAAGTTTGTCCTCAAAAGCGGAAAGAGTGTCCTCATTTCCCAAATGATGTTCCTCAACGCGTCCGGACATGAGCGGGTAGCGCCCGGTGGCCGCTTCTAATGGCGGTGCCATTCGCCCCATTGAAGGCGGCGAATGAACGGCGGGAGGCGGACCGCCAATTCCTCGTTGCCAAGGGAAGGAAGGGCGGCTTTTGGGCCCGTTGCGGAAGCTGGTAACGTCCGGTTTCCGCTTGTTATTTATGGCGTGCACTTTGCTGAAAGGCGGTTAGACCGCTGCTCAAACGTTCACCGCAGAGCCGTTTAAGAGCACGAACCGAACCGCCCTTCAGCAATCTCATGCGGGCCATGGGACTCCCATGCGAGACGGCGCTTCTGCAGGCCAAGTTGCCTAATCGGGTAAGTCAGCCAGCGAACACCAATAGGCAACGCCGAGGGGAATGGACGCGTCGTTGAAATCATAGCGCGACGTGTGGAGCGGTGACCGGGATGCCTCGGCAGGGCCGGCATTGCCGAGGAGCATGTAGGCCCCGGGCACGTGGTCGAGGAAATCGGCGAAGTCCTCGCCGCCCGTCGTCAGGGGCTGGTCGGCACGCACCTCCGTGTGGTCGGCGACAGCCTCGGCGGCAGCGATCGCACGCGCGGTCTCAGGCGCACTGTTCACAAGAGGGCGGGCTTCCCAGTCCACCTCGACGGTGACCGCGCAGCCGTGCGTGCGCGCCACACTCTGCGCGAGGTCTTCGATCCGGCGCGACAGGATTTGCGCGAGGTCCCAGTCGAAGCACCGCGCCGTCCCGGACAGGGTCAGGACGGAGGGCATGATGTTCGGCGCATCGAACCGACCACCGCCGACATGACCGACCGTCAGGACGATGGGCTCGAGCGGGGAAAAGGAGCGGCGGACCACGGTCTGCAGACCCATGACGAATTCGGCCTGGGCGAGTGTCAGGTCGGAGGCGCGATGCGGCGCGCTGCCTGCATGACCGCCGGCGCCGGTCAGCATGAGACGGAACGCCGCGGCAGCCGCCATCATGGCTCCGGGTCGCGTGGCGAAGCATCCGACCGGAAGGCCGGGCGCGTTGTGCAGGCCGTAGATGGCGCGGGCCGGAAAACGGTCGAACAGGCCGTCGGCGATCATTCGCCGGGCGCCGCCATATTGCTCCTCAGCCGGCTGGAAGACGAAGCGGATGTCGCGGGCTGGCGGCCCACGCCGCGACAGGGCGAGCGCCGCCCCCAGCAGCATCGCGGTATGGCCGTCATGGCCGCAGGCGTGCATGACCCCGGTGCGTGTCGAGGCATGGGGGAACCCGCTCTCCTCCTGGATGGCGAGGGCATCCATGTCGGCGCGAAAGGCGATGGGGGGTCCCTCGCCCCTCCCCCTCAGCGTCCCGACGACGCCGAAGCCGCCGATCCGCTCGGCGACGTCGAGCCCGAATTCGCGGAGGAGCCCGGCGACGATGCCCGACGTCCGCTCCTCCTCCAGCGAAAGCTCGGGATGGGCGTGCAGGTCGCGCCGCACGTGAGTGATGCGGTCGAGATCACGCATGTCGAGAAGGGTCTGTGTCATGACGGTCTCGGGTCGCAGAGGAGGTGCCTTGCCTTGTCCGCGCTGATGTTCGACCCGCACAGCACCACGACCGACGTCTGGCCTCTGAGACGCATCGCGACCTGGAGAAACCCCGCCAGGGCCAGCGCCGCGGCGCCCTCGACCAGCATCCGTTCCTCTAGGAGCAAGCGAACCAGGGCCTGGTTGATCGCTGGCTCGTCGCAATCGATGACGTCGTCGATCACCTTCTGGGCGATCGGCAGCGTGATCGCATCGGGATCCATGTCGCCGCTGACGGCGTCGGCGAGGGTCGGCCGGTGTTCGACCGCCACGACGCGTCCTGCCGCCAGAGACGCTGCGAGTGCGGGCGACGCTGTGGCGGAACAGCCGAAGACGCGGATAGAGGGGTCATGGGCCTTGAGGACCGCACCGATCCCGGCGATCAGCCCGCCGCCTCCCATGGCGACGAACACGTTGTCGATCCGGGGCGCCTGCGCGATCAGCTCCACGGCGATGGTGCCCTGCCCGGCGATGATGTCGGGATCATTGTAGGGCGACACGTAGGTCCGGGCCGACCCCGCCGCGAGCGAGCGGGCGAACCGCTCCGAGGCGCCGGTCTCCTCGCCGTGTCGGATGACCTCGGCCCCACGCTTTGCGATGGCATCCACCTTGTTGGCGGCGGCGGTGACCGGCACGACGACGGTCACCGGAATGTTCAGGTCCAGCCCGGCCTCGGCACAGGCCAGGCCGTGATTGCCGGACGACGCCGTGACGATGCCACGGGAGCCGGCGTCCGTCTGGAGCACCGACAGCCTCGCGCTGGCGCCGCGGATCTTGAACGACCCGGTGCGCTGAAAGTTCTCGGCCTTGAACCGGAGATCGCAGCCGAGTGCCTGACCCGTCGAGAGAGATCGGAGCAGCGGCGTCTCCAGGCTGGCCCCGAAAGCCCGGGAGAACCGGGACGCTGCCTCTGCGATGGTCTCGACGGACACGGCGAGGGCTTAGCTGCGCCGGTAGAGGAAGGCGTCGGGCCGCGAACCGTCCTCGCGCAGCCCCATCCGCTGCACCCGATAGAGATGCTTGGTGAAGGCCAGGGCGTCGGCCTGCGACAGGCCCCGGCACCGGAGGTAGGCTTCCATCTCGACACGAACGGCATGGGGCGGGTGACGACAGATGCGTTCGGCGACGCGATGAGCCTCGTCCATCAGCGCCTCGGGTGACACGACCTTGTTGACGAGGTGGCACGAGAGCGCCTCCTCCGCCTCCATCGCATCGCCGGTGAGCAGCATCCACATGGCGACGGTGTGCGGAACCTGGAGGCTCAGGCGAGAGGTCCCCCCTGCCCCGCCCATGCCGTAGGCGATCTCGGGAAATCCGAACTTCGCGTTGGTGGATGCGATGCGGATGTCGGTCAGCGACAGGAGGTAGATCATCCCCTGCCCGAGGCACCAGCCGTTCACCGCGCCGATGATCGGCTTGAACCGCTCCATGGCGAGGACGTCGCGCGACCAGGAGAAGTCGGCCGGCTCCTCGCCCTCGTCGCTGTGCGGCCAGAGGTGGTCGGTCAGTTCCTGCTTCGCCGTGAGCCCGCTCTTCATCGGGGCCTTGAGATCGTCGCCGGCGCAGAACCCGCGCTCGCCCTTGCCGGTCAGGATGCCGCAGCGGATGGAGGTGTCCGCCTGGAAATCCTTGAGCGCGAGGAACAGCTGCTTGTGCATGGCCGGCGTGGTGGGATTCACCGTGCCGTTCTCGATGGTGAAGACGGCGACGTGACCGTTCTTTTCGTAGTGCAGTGGCACGGGATCCCTCCCTGTTGATAGTCGGCGGCGGTGCGTCGGGGGCGATCTAGAGGGGGAGCCAGGAGCCCGAGACGCGGTCATAGGCGCCCCGGCGAAGGTCTTCGCGCTCGGCGACCAGAACGTGCTTGGCGACCTTCTCGGAGGGCGTCTTTGGAAGGCTCGCACGCAGCTCCACGAAGCGTGGCACCTTGAACGGGGCGAGATGGCCGGTGCAGTACGCGAGGAAGCCTGCGACGTCGAAGGCCTTGGCGTCGACGCCGGGCTTGAGGACG
>LNFH01000304.1 GCA_001464235.1 Rhizobiales bacterium Ga0077556
CATCTCGGGCAACATCTGCCGCTGCACGGGCTACGAGGCGATCATCGAGGCCATCCTGGCCGCCGCCCGGTCCGGGCAGGTCAGGCGCGCCTGAGGAGGGTACGATGCTGGAATTCCGCAAGGACCTCTTCGCCGCCGAGCGGGACGACAACCTCAACGTCGTCGGCAAGGGCACGCAGCGCCAGGACATGCCAGGCCACGTCACCGGCCGCTCGCCCTTCTTCGACGACCACGCCTTCGAGGGGCTATTGCACCTGAAGGTGGTGCGCAGCCCGCATCATCACGCCCGCATCCGCCACATCGACACCTCCGCGGCCGAGCGCGCGCCCGGCGTCAAGCGCATCCTGCGCGGCGCCGACGTGCCGGTGAACAAGAACACGCTGCTGAGCCTCATCAATTTCGGCAAGGACGACGAGCCGACGCTGGCGGTGAACAAGGTTTCCTACAAGGGCGAGCCCGTCGTCGCGATCATCGCGGAGACGGAGCACCAGGCCCTCGCCGCGCGGGCGCTGGTGCGGGTCGACTACGAGCTCATTCCCCACGTCTTCGACGTCGAGGAGGCGCTGAAGCCCGGCGCACCGGTCGTCAACGAGACCTATCCGAACAACTATTTCGAGTATCACGACCGCTACGACCATTCAAAGCTGCGCTTCGGCGACGTCGAGCGCGCCTTCGCCTCGGCCGACTTCATCGTCGACGACCGCTACCAGATGTCGCCGATCGAGCATGCGCCGACCGAGACCAACGGATCGATCGCCGCCCCCGAACAGAACGACCGCTTCGTCGTCCATTCCTGCGCCCAGGGGCTGTTCTTCTCGCTGGGGACCGCGGCGAAAATCCTGAACCTCGAATCCAACCGCCTGCACTTCGTCGGCGGCACTGTCGGCGGCGGCTTCGGCGGCAAGGTCGATTCCCTCACCGAGCCGCTGTCGATCCTCGGCGCCATGATGACCGGCCAGCCGGTGCGCTACGTGCTCGATCGCGAGGAGGAGATGCTCTACGGCTCGCCCCGCGGCGCCGAGCGCATCTACATCAAGGATGGCATCATGCGCGACGGGCGCATCGTCGCCCGCCGGATCCGCAGCTATTTCGACGCCGGCGCCTATACGCGGCTGTCGAGCTATGCGGCCATCAAGTGCACCGCCCACCTGCCCGGCCCCTATACGATCCCGAACGTCAGCGCCGACATCTACGTCGCCTACACCAACCGCTGCCCGTCCACCGCCATGCGCGGCTTCGGCATCACGGCGGTCGATTTCGCCCTTGAGGTCCACATGGACAAGGGCGCGGAGGCCTGCGGCATGGACCCCATGGAGTTCCGCATCCTCAACGCCTACCGCGACGGGGACATGAAGGCGCATCGCCGCGTCGCCAAGAACACCGCGCTCATCGAATGCGTGCAGGTGGTGGCGGAGAAGACCGGCTGGCCCCTGTCGGACCAGGCGCGGCGGCAGAACTCCCTCACCGGGGGCGGCGGCGCCCGCGCCGACATCCCCGCGACCGTCCTCGACGACAACGGCCGCATCGGCCGGCCCGAGACGCGCACCGGTCCCGCCACCGAGACGCTGCCAGCGGGCACCATGCGCATTCCCATGACGAAGCAGCCGATCATGGAGGGCTCCGCCGAGGCCCGGCCGACGCCGCCCGCCGTGCCGCAATACGAGCCCTACCGGCCCTCGCAGCCGGCGGCCCCGCCCGCCTACCAGCCGAGCTATCAGCCGATGCCGGCGGCGCCACCACCCGCCCAGGCCGCGCCGCCGCTACCGCCCCCCGCGCCACCGCCCGCATCGGCACCACCGACGCAGCACGGCGCGGTGCGCTTTTCCTCCGTCTTCGGCACGAGGAGGCGCTGACATGGCCCGTCACCGGGGACGCGGCATGGCGTCCGTCAACTATCCCATCGGCATGAACCTCGGCGGCGACCCGAGCCAGGCGCTGATCCACTCCAATCCCGACGGCAAGTTCACCGTCGCGCTCTCCGCCATCGATCTCGGCCAGGGCATGAAGCAGGTGACGCGGCAGGTGGCCGCCGAGACCCTCGGCGTGCCCATGGAGGACGTCTATGTGGACACCGCCGACAGCGACACCGGCCCGCACGACATGGGCAGCTTCGCCTCGCGCGGCACCCACCGCATGGGCAACGCCGTCATCGCCGCCGCCCGCGAGGCGCGCGGCGTCCTCCTGGAGGCCGCCGCCGAAGAGCTCGAGGTCAATGCCGGCGACCTCGTCACCGACGGGCGCGGCAACATCCACGTGAGGGGCGCGCCGTCGCGGTCGATCACGGTCAAGGCCACCGCCCAGGCGGCGCAGTTCAAGCAGGGCAAGACCATTGCCGGGCGCGGCATCTTCCTCATCCCGCTGTCGACCGTCGACCCGCAGACCGGCGAGATGAACCCCAACACCGCCTTCGCCCATGCGAGCCTCGTCGCCGACGTCGAGGTCGACGACGAGACCGGCGAGGTGACGGTCCTGAAGATGGCCTCGGCCTACGAGCTGGGACGGGCGATCAATCCGAAGATGGTCGAGCAACAGCTCGTCGGCGGCGCTTGGATGGGCATCAGCCACGCGCTCTACGAGACGCCGGAGCCCTACTATCCCGACCCGAGCCACGGGCCGCGCGACTTCAACGAATATCTCATGCCGGGCCCCGGCGACATCGCGCCCTATTCCATCACGGTGCTGGAGCGGCCCGCCCCGGACGGCCCTTTCGGCGGCAAGGGGCCAGGCGAGATGTGCGCCAACCCGGTGCTGCCGGCCATCGCCAACGCCGTCTACAACGCCGTCGGCGTGCGCGTGAACGATCTGCCGATCACGCCGGAGAAGATCCTGCGCGGCATCAAGGCCAATGGCGGCGCCCGGCCGCAGCCGCGCCGCGGCGGGGCCTGACCATGGCGCTGCAACCGCCCATCGCCGGTCTGTCGAGCCCGGAGGCGCTGGCCGAGGCCCTGCGCGCGGCGCTCTATCTCGCCGACGACGGCATCGCCACCGCAGGCTTCCTGGCGCTGGCCCTCGGCAAGCCGCTGCTGTTGGAGGGCGCGCCGGGCGTCGGCAAGACCGAGGCCGCCAAGGCGCTCGCCGGCATTCTCGGGCGGCAGCTCATCCGGCTCCAGTGCTTCGAGGGCATCGACGCCTCCGCCGCCCTCTACGAGTGGAACTATCCGCGCCAGATGCTCGCCATCCGCCAAGCGCGCGAGGGCGAGAGCGTCGACATCTATCGCGACGACTTCCTCATCGAGCGGCCGATGCTCGCAGCGCTCAGACGGCCGGATTCGACCGTGCTGCTGATCGACGAGATCGACCGCTCGGACCACGAGTTCGAGGCCTTCCTGCTCGAATTCCTGTCGGACTTCTCCATTTCCATCCCCGAGCGGGGCACGCTGAGGGCCGCCGACCGGCCGGTCGTCGTGCTCACCTCCAACCGAACCCGCGACCTCCACGAGGCTCTCCGGCGTCGGTGCGTCTATCACTACATCCCCTACCCCGACCCGGCGCGGGAGGCGGCCATCATCATGCTGCGCTCCTCCGCCGTGGCCGAGGGCACGGCTCGCGCCATCGTCCACGCCGTCGGCCTCCTGCGGCAGGAGCCGTTG
>LNFH01000305.1 GCA_001464235.1 Rhizobiales bacterium Ga0077556
GACCAGGAGATCGTTCCCTTCACCACGAAGATGCTGAAGGCCGAAATGAACGACAAGAAGGAGGTCGTGCGCACCTGGGAGGAGGAGGTGACCCTCTCCGAGGATGAGGGCATCCGTGGCGACACCACCTACGAGGGCGTCGCCAAGATCCGCCCGGCGCTCGAGGGCGGCGTCATCTCCGCCGGCAATGCCAGCCAGTTCTCCGACGGCGCCTCCATGGCCGTGGTGATGGAGGCGAAGCTCGCCGAGAAGCGCGGCCTCACCCCGCTCGGCATCTTCAAGGGCTTCGCGGTTGCCGGCTGCGAGCCGGACGAGATGGGCATCGGCCCGGTCTTCGCGGTGCCGAAGCTCCTGAAGCGCGCCGGCATGAAGGTCGAGGACATCGACCTGTGGGAGCTGAACGAGGCCTTCGCCGTGCAGGTGCTCTACTGCCGCGACACGCTCGGCATTCCGCACGACCGCCTCAACGTCAACGGCGGCGCCATCGCGGTCGGCCATCCCTACGGCGTCTCGGGCGCCCGCCTCACCGGCCATGCGCTGATCGAGGGCAAGCGCCGCGGCGCCAAGCACGTGGTCGTCACCATGTGCATCGGCGGGGGCATGGGCGCAGCCGGCCTGTTCGAGGTCGTCTGACCCGGACGATCCGCCGTCGTCCGTCCGTCGGAGAGGACGGGCGGTGCGGCGGCGTGGCAGACTTGGCACCTGCCGCCGGAGACCGGCGGCAGGGCCGGCGGCTCGAAGGCCGGCCCGACCAGCATCGCGAGGAGTTCTGCCTTGGCCACGCCAGCGGCGACGTCTGCCATGACCATCGACGAAGCGGCGCTCGGCGCCTATCTCGAGGCCCACTGGGCGGGCTTCCATGGTCCGGTCAGGGCCGAGAAGTTCGCCGGCGGCCAGTCCAACCCGACCTTCATGCTGACCCATGCCGGCGGCCGCGCCGTGCTGCGCAAGAAGCCGCCGGGGCAGCTCCTGAAATCCGCCCATGCGGTGGACCGCGAGTACCGGGTGATGAAGGCGCTCGGCGGAACGCCCGTGCCGGTGCCGCGCATGCACGTGCTGTGCGAGGACGAGGGCGTCATCGGCACGGCCTTCTACGTCATGGAATTCGTCGACGGGCGCATCATCTGGGATCCGGCGATCCCGGAGGTCTCGCTCACCGACCGCACCGCCATCTACGACGCGATGAACGCCGCGCTCGCGGCCCTGCACACGGTTGATCCCGCGGCGGTCGGCCTCGCCGACTTCGGCCGGCCCGGCAACTACTTCGCCCGCCAGCTGTCGCGCTGGACCGAGCAGTACCGCGCCTCCGAGACCGAGCACCTGCCGGACATCGACCAGGTCATCACCTGGCTGGAACAGAACCTCCCCGCCGACGACGGGCGCTCCTCGCTCGTCCACGGCGACTACCGCATCGACAACATGATCTTCGCCAAGGACCGGCCGGAGCTTCTGGCCATCCTGGACTGGGAGCTCTCCACCATCGGCCACCCCTTCGCCGACATCGCCTATCAGTGCATGCACTGGCGGCTGCCGCATGCGGGTTCCTTCCGGGGGCTCGCCGGCATCGACCGCAAGGCGGTCGGCATCCCCACCGAGGCCGAATACGTCGCGCGCTACTGCGAGCGGACCGGCATCGACGGCATTCCGCGCTGGGACTTCTACCTCGCCTTCTCGCTGTTCCGCATGGCGGCGATCCTGCAAGGCGTGCTGAAGCGGGCGCTGTCGGGCAACGCCTCCAACCCCGAGCGCGCCATGCAGGTGAAGGACAACATCCCGATCCTCGCGCGCATGGCCGTGGACGTCATCGAGAAGGGGCCGTGATGACCGCTGTTCGCCGCTACGAGGGCAAGGCCGTCCTGATCACGGGGGCTGCGAGCGGCTTCGGGCGGCGCGCGGCAGTGCGCTTCGCGGAGGAGGGCGCCGACCTCGTCCTCGGCGACGTGCAGGAGGCCGGCCTCGCCGAGACGGCGCGGCTGGCGGAGGCGGCGGGCGCGAAGGTCGTCACCCGCGTCACCGATGTAGGCAACGGTGAGGCCGTCGCGGATCTCGTGGCGGCGGGGTCCGATGCCTTCGGCAGGCTCGACGTGGCCCTCAACAATGCCGGCGTCGCGCACGGGACGATGAAGCTCGTCGACACCGACGAGGCGGTGATGCGCCGCATGTTCGACGTCAACGTCATGGGCGTCTTCCACGGGATGAAGGCTGAGATCCCGGTGATGGAGCGGCAGGGCGGCGGCGTGATCCTCAACACCGCCTCGGTCGCCGGCGTCACCGGTGCGCCACTGCTCGCCGCCTATGCCGCTGCCAAGCACGCGGTGATCGGCCTGACCAAGACGGTGGCCGCCGAGACGGCGCGCAAGGGCATCCGGGTCAACGCGATCTGCCCGGCCTTCGCCGACACGCCGATGCTGACGGAATCCCTCGCCCAGCCCGGCCGGACCCAGGAGGAGATGGTCTCCCGCCTCGTCCAGACCATGCCGATGCGGCGCGCCGGGACCGCCGACGAGATCGTCCAGGCCATGCTGTGGATCTGCTCGCCGGAGAACAGCTTCATGACCGGCCATGCCCTGGTGGTGGACGGCGGCCTGACGGCCCTGTGAATCGACCCGCCCGCGTCCCATCTGTCATAATGATTGTCTGACAGGACGCCGCGGAGGCCCCCACCGCCATGACGTTCGAATTCGTCCTGCTTATCGCCGTCGGCTTCTTCGCCCAGCTGGTGGACGGGGCCCTCGGGATGGCGTTCGGCCTGATCGCCACGACGGCCATGCTGTCGCTCGGCCTGCCGCCGGCGCAGGCCAGCGCGGCGACCCATACGGCCGAGGTCTTCACCACCGGCGTCTCGGGTCTCTCCCACCTCTATTTCCGCAACATCGACAGGCGCCTGTTCCTGACCTTGAGCGTCGCCGGGGTCGTCGGCGGCGTTCTCGGCGCCTATATCCTGTCGAACATCGACGGAAAGGCCATCCGTCCCTTCATCGCCGCCTATCTCCTGGTCCTCGGCCTCCTCATCCTGATGAAGGCCTTTCGCCTGAGCCCGACCACCGAAGATGCCAAGACCGCCCATGCCGCGCCGCTGGGCCTCGTCGGCGGCTTCCTCGACGCCATCGGCGGCGGCGGCTGGGGCCCGATGGTGACCTCGACGCTCATCGGCTCAGGCCATGCGCCGCGCCGGGTCATCGGGTCGGTCAACGCCGCGGAATTCTTCGTCACCGTGGCGGTGTCGACGACCTTCTTCATCGAGATCGGCCTCAGCCACCTGTCGCATATCGTCGCGCTCGTCATCGGCGGGGCGCTGGCGGCGCCCTTCGGCGGCTACATCGTCCGGCGGCTCAGGCCCCACATCCTGATGGCGGTCGTCGGCCTGCTCGTCTCGGGTCTCGCCCTCGTGCAACTCGTCCGTGCCCTTGCCCCGTCCGTCAGTTGACGGTGCGGTTGGCGAAGGGGCTGTCGAGCGAGAAGGGTGGGATCTCCGCCTGGAAGGTCTCGTTGCGCTCGGAGATCATCAGGTAGTGCCCGGCCATGATGCCGGTCGGCGTCGTCAGCGGGCAGCCGGACGTATACTCGAAGGCGGCGCCCGGCTCGATGACCGGCTGCTCGCCGACGACGCCGGGGCCCCGCACCTCCTGCACCCGTCCATGCTCGTCGGTGATGCGCCAGTAGCGGGCGCGCAACTGCACCCGCTCGCCCGAGAGATTGAGAACCTCGACGTGGTAGGTCCAGAAGAACTGGCTCTCGTCCGGCTCCGAACGCTCCGGCATGAATTCCGGGGTGACCGTGACCTGGATGCCCCGCGTCAGCGCGCGATACATCGTTTTCTCCCTCGGCGTGGCCGACAGGCTCGCCGCCGCGGCGGGCGCTGTCAACCGGCGCTCAGTCCGCGAGGTCGGGGAAGAGATGGGCCCCGTCCGTACCCAGCGGCAGCGGCTTCACCCAGCTGACCGCGCTCATCGGCAGGTCGGCGTAGAGGTGGGGGAAGAGCGCGCCGCCGCGCGAGGGCTCGAAGACCAGGGCCGCGCCGAGCGCCGCACCATCCACCGCGACGAGGACCAGATTGGCGGCTCCGGCGAAATGCTTCGCGGCCGTTTCGCGGACCTGGTCGGCGGTGGAGAAGTGGATGAAGCCGTCGGCGAGGTCGACGGGCGCCCCGGTGAAGCGCCCGGCGCTCTCGGCCTGCTGCCACGCGTCGCGGGGGGAGATCTTGTAGATGGTGGTCATCGCGGGTCCTGGTACGGGGCCGACAGACTAGCGGAGATTGACAGGAAGGACAAAGGCCAATAGTCCTATAAACGGACGACGTTCCTTAAGCTTTGATGCGCGGGATCCGTGCCTGCCGGACCCGCGGGAGTTTGCCATGTTCTCCCATGCCGATATCTGGGCCGCCATCGATCGTCTCGCCGAGACCAACGGCCTCTCCGCCTCGGGCCTCGCCAAGCGCGCCGGGCTCGACGCCACCACGTTCAACAAGTCGAAGCGCGTGATGCTGGACGGCCGCGAGCGCTGGCCCTCCACCGAATCCGTCGCCAAGGCGCTCAACGCCACCGGCACCAGCTTCGGCGAATTCGTCGCGCTCGTCGGAGGTGCCAGGATGAGCATCAGGCCCCTGCCCATACTCGGCTTCGCCCAGGCCGGCGCGGGCGGCTATTTCGACGCGGGCGGCTTTCCCGCCGGCAACGGCTGGGACGAGGTCTCCTTCCCCGACATGCCGGAAGAGGCGATCTACGCGCTGGAGATCCAGGGCGATTCCATGCTGCCGGTCTATCGCGACGGCGACCGCATCGTCATCTCGCCGACGGCGCCGATCCGCCGGGGCGACCGGGTGGTGGTGCAGACCGCCGAGGGCGAGATCATGGCGAAGGAACTCAAGCGCCAGACCAACCGGACGATCGAGCTGACCTCGCTCAACCAGGACCACGCCGACCGCAGCTTCACGGTGTCGGAGATCGCCTGGATGGCGCGGATCATGTGGGTGAGCCAGTAGGGGGGACGCCTGCCGGGTCGGTATACCCCCCACCCCTGACCCCTCCCCTCCGCAAGCGGGGGGAGGGGAATGGTGCGCTTTCTTGAAACCTCGGCGCGTCTGAATGGGATGGGCAGAGGCTGTTTCCCCGGAGGGGGACCACGGCGTCCGGACAAATCCTTCAGCCGCGGAGCCTGGTCCAGCCGTCGAGGAGGCAGCGCGACGTCAAAGTCCCCCTCTCCGCGCGCAGCGCGGGGAGGGTGCGGGTGGGGCATGAGAGCCCAGACGAAGCGGCCAGCGGGTCAGCCGAGACTGAGCTCAGCTCCCCCTCACCCCTTCACGAAGTCCCCCGCCAGCGCCTTCCTGATCAGCGCGCGGGTCTCGTCGAGGCCGTAGAGCACGGCGAAGGAGCCGAAGCGCGGGCCCTTCTCCTGTCCGAGCAGCACCTTGTAGATCGCCGAGAACCATTCCGCCGAGACGCCCGGCTTCTCCGGGGTCGCGCCCTTGGCCTTCAGGTCCTGGTAGCGCGGGATGGCGCGGCCGACGTCGTAGACGGCGCCCTGCACGTCCTCGGCGCTGGCGTCCTTCGGCAGCGCCATGATGGCGGCGGCGAGCGCCTCCAGCGCCTCGCGCTCGACGGCGTCGGCCTCCTTGTAGACCTTGGTCGGCTTCACGAAGTCGTGGAAGTAGCGCACCGCGTAGCCGGCGAGCTCGTCGAGCTTCGGGTTCTTCT
Organism: Rhizobiales bacterium Ga0077556; assembly: GCA_001464235.1. Lineage (GTDB taxonomy): Bacteria > Pseudomonadota > Alphaproteobacteria > Rhizobiales > Phreatobacteraceae > Phreatobacter. The sequence continues at coordinate 5,694 of LNFH01000305.1, forward strand.
CCGGCGAGGCGTCGGGCGCATAGCGGCGGATGAAGCCCCAGAGCACGCTGGTCTCCGGCGCGTTGGACACCGAGACGAGGTTCATCAGCATGGAGAAGGAGATCGGCACCTCGACCTTTGGCGGCGTGCCGGAATGGATGTGCCAGGCCGGGTTCATCAGCCGGGTCTTCTCGTCCTGGCCGGGGAACTTCTCGACGAAGGTCAGGTAGTCGTCGACATTGCGCGGGATGACGTCGAAGTAGAGCCGCTTGGCGCTCTTCGGGTTCTGGTACATGAAGAGCGACAGGCTCTCGGGCGAGGCATAGGCCAGCCAGTCCTCGATGGTGAGGCCGTTGCCCTTGGACTTCGAAATCTTCTGGCCGTTCTCGTCGAGGAAGAGCTCGTAGTTGAAGCCCTCGGGCGGCGTGCCGCCGAGCGCGCGGCAGATCTTCCCCGACTGGGTGACGGAATCGATCAGGTCCTTGCCGGCCATTTCGTAGTCGACGCCGAGCGCCGTCCAGCGCATGGCCCAGTCCGGCTTCCACTGCATCTTGGCGTGGCCGCCGGTGACGGGGGTCTCGTAGCGCGTGCCCGAGGCCGGGTCGCGCCAGACGATGGTGCCCTTGGCGACGTTGCGCTCCTCCACCGGCACCTGCATGACAACGCCCGATTCCGGGTGGATCGGCAGGAAGGGCGAATAGGTGGCGCGGCGCTCCTCGCCGAGGGTGGGGAGCATGATCGCCTGGATGGCGTCGAAGCGCTCCAGCGCGGTCAGCAGGGTCTGGTCGAAGGCGCCCGAGCGGTACATGGCCGTCGAGGAGACGAACTCGTAGTCGAAGCCGAACTGGTCGAGGAAGCCGCGCAGGCGGGCGTTGTTGTGGGCGCCGAAGCTGTCGTGGGTGCCGAAGGGATCGGGTACGGCGGTGAGCGCGCGGCCGAGATGCTGCGTCAGCAGCTCCTTGTTCGGCACGTTGTCCGGCACCTTCCTGAGGCCGTCGAGATCGTCCGAGAAGGCGATGAGCCGCGTCGGCACCTTGTCCTCGGTCAGGAGGCGGAAGGCGTTGCGCACCATGGTGGTGCGGGCGACCTCGCCGAAGGTGCCGATATGCGGCAGCCCCGAGGGCCCGTAGCCGGTCTCGAAGATGATGGGCCCGTCCTTCGGCGTCTTCTCGAGGCGCGCCACGAGTTTCTTCGCTTCCTCGAACGGCCAGGCGGTGGAGACGCGGGCGGCCTCCAGAAGGGCAGGCGTGATCGACAGGGCGGGAAGCATGGCGGGGTCCGGACGGAGACAAGCGGAACGGTGGGTTGCAATAGGGCGGGGGGGCGGCGAGGTCAATGAATGCGCTGCTGCCGCGACGCCGGCAGGGCGCTCTGCTAGGTTCGCGCCATGACGCATCTCGTCCTCTTCGACACCGCGCTCGGCACCGTCGGCCTCGCCTGGGGCGAGCGGGGCATCGTCGCCGTGCGCCTGCCGGCGGCGACGCCCGAGGCGACGCGGGCGAGCCTCCTCGCCCGCCATCCCGATGCGGTGGAGGCCGAGCCGCCGCCGGCGGTCCGCGCGGTCATCGACGGCATCGTCGCGCTCGCCCGCGGCGAGCGGGTCGACCTGTCGGCTGCGCCGCTCGATCGCGACGGGCTCGCCGATTTCCAGGCCCGCGTCACCGACGTGACGCTCGCCATTCCGCCCGGAGAGACGCTGACCTATGGCGAGGTCGCCCGCCGCATCGGCGAGCCGGGCGCCGCCCAGGCGGTGGGCCGGGCGCTCGGCGCCAATCCCTGGCCGATCGTGGTGCCGTGCCACCGGGTGCTGGCGGCGAGCGGCAAGACCGGCGGCTTCTCGGCACCGGGCGGCGTCGACACCAAGCTGAAGCTGCTCTCCATCGAGCGGGCGCGCACCTCGCCCGCGCCGACCCTCTTCGACGACGATCCCGCCTTCGGCCTCAGGGCGCGCCCTGGTCGATGACGTGGCCGAGCGCCGCGCGGTTCGCCGCGAAGGCGCGGTCGTATTCGATCACGGCTGCGACCTCGTCCCGCGCCGCCTCGCCGTAGAGGCGGCCGAGAAGATAGAGCGTCGCGTCGATGGCGAGCGAGACGCCGCCGCCGGTGACGATGCCGCGGTCCTCGACGACGGCTGCCGTGACCGGCGTCGCGCCCGAAGCCATGCCGCCGATGAGGGTGAGGGGCGCCTGCGCCTCCGCCCCCACGGCGTTGCGCCGGGTGGTGATCGTGTGCCCATCGAGGACGCCCGCAGCGGCGAGGATCAGCGCTCCGGTGCAGACCGAGGCGAGGCGGTCGGGGGCGATGGTCCTCAGGAAGGCGAGCATGGCCTCGTCCTTCACCTGCTCGCGCCAGCCGGGGCCGCCGGTGACGATGGTGACGTCGCAGGGCGGGGCGGTGGCGAAGCCCTCGTCGGCGATGATGGTGAGGCCGCCGGCGAGGACCACCGGGCCGGCGCTCTCCGCGATGGTGAGGGAAGCGATGTTCGGCAGGATGCGGCTCGCCATGGAGACGACCCCGACCGTGCCGCCGATGTCGATGGGCTCGACCCCGCCGTAGACGACCACGCCGATCATGGCCGCTGCCTGCCTGTCACGCGTCATCGTCTGTCCCCTTGCTCCGGGCCGAGCCATGCAACGGACGGGCCGCCGCGCGCGGCTGTCGCAGGGCTCGATGGCATGGCGGTTGCGAGTTCCGATCCCAGGGAAGAACCGCGATGGCCGCGGCGGACCCACCCCCGGGAGATTGTCGCATGAAACGCCGAGACATGTTGAAGTCCACGGGCGCCGCCCTGCTGGCCAGTTCCGCCGTCGCCGCGCCCGCCATCGCCCAGTCGCTGCCGACGATCCGCTGGCGCGCGACGTCGAGCTTTCCCAAGAGCCTCGACGTGACCTATGGGGCGGCCGAGCAGTTCTGCCGCCACGTCGGTGAGCTCACCGAGGGCCGCTTCACCATCCAGCAGTTCGCCGCGGGCGAGATCGTGCCCGGTCTTCAGGCACTCGATGCCGTCTCCAACGGCACGGTGGAGGCCGCCTATACGGGCATGCTGTTCTACGTGGGCAAGGACCCGACCTTCGCGCTCACCGCCTCGGTGCCCTTCCTGATGAACCCGCGCCAGCAGCACGCCTGGTACTATCACGGCGGCGGGCTCGCCATGACCAACGAGTTCTTCAGGAAGCACAACGTCTACGGGCTGCCCTGCGGCAACACGGGCATGCAGTGGGGCGGCTGGTTCCGCAAGGAGATCAAGACGGTCGCCGACCTCTCCGGCCTGAAGATGCGCATCGCCGGCCTCGCCGGAACCATCGCCGCGCGCGTCGGCGTGGTGCCGCAGCAGATCGCGCCGGGCGACATCTATCCCGCCCTCGAGCGCGGCACGATCGATGCGGTCGAATATATCGGCCCCTACGACGACGAGAAGCTCGGTTTCAACAAGGTGGCGCAGCGCTACTACGCGCCGGGCTGGCAGGAGGGCGGCACCGTGTTCCACGGCGTGTTCAACCTCGCCAAGTGGAACGAGCTGCCGCCGCTCTACAAGAAGGCGGTGGAGGTGGCGGCCCAGGCGGCGACCACCGACATGCTCGCCCATTACGACCAGAAGAACCCGGAAGCGCTGATCCGCCTCGTCAGCCAGGGCGTGCAGGTCTCGCTGTTCCCGCAGGAGGTGCTGGAGCGCCTCTACGTGGAGGCCGAGGCCTATTACAAGGAGATCACCGCGACCAATCCGGAATTCGCCAAGATCTTCAATCACCAGCGCGAGTTCCAGCGGAAGGGGAACATCTATCACCAGGTGGCGGACTTCCAGTACGATCTGATGATGCTCAGGCTCCGGCGCGGCTGATGCCGCCCCGCCCCCCGACGGAGACCCGCCGATGACGATCCACACCCTGCCGGAGGCGGATGCCGCCTTCGATCCCGAGGCGGTGAGCTATGTCGGCTCCATCGCGGAGGTGCGCGCGCGCCATCCCGAGCCCATGTCGCGCGCCACCGACAAGGTCATCACCCGCCTCGACAGGCACTGCCGGGCGATCATCGCGCGCTCGACCTTCGTCATCGTCGGCACCCACGGGTCGAAGGGGGCCGACGTGTCGCCGCGCGGCGACCCCGCCGGCTTCGTGCGCGTGCTCGACGACCGGCACCTGCTGCTGCCCGACCGGATCGGCAACAACCGCTTCGACTCGCTGGAAAACATCTTCGAGACGGGGCTGGTCGGCATGCTCTTCGTCGTCCCGGGCATGGCCGAGGTGCTGCGCGTCAACGGCCGCGCCCGCATCACCGACGACGCCGCGCTGCTGGCGGGCTCGGCCGTGCAGGGCCGGCCGCCGAAGATCGGCGTGCTCGTCACCGTGGTGGAGGCCTATCTCCACTGCGCCAAGGCGGTGAACCGGGCCGCGCTCTGGGACCCGGCGCGCTACATCGACCGCAACGACCTGCCGAGCTACGGCGCCATGCTCGTCGACCACTGCGAGGGGCTCACCCAGGAAGAGAGCGAGCGCCAGGGCGCCGAGATGGCGCGGCGGGGCATGTACTGAGCCGCCTCAGTAGATGCCGGCCGGGAAGGCCTTGAGGTAGAGTTCGGCGTAGGTGCCCTTTTCCCACAGCCGCTGCAGCGCGTGGTTGATCGCGCGCCGCAGCGGGTCGTTGCCTCGCCGCATGACGATGGCGAGACCCTCGCCGAAATAGCGGCTCTCGGTGAAGGCTCCGCCGAGGAAGCTGCAGCAGCCGGCGGAAGCCTCGCCGCCGAGCCAGAAGCCGCTTGCCGCACCGTCGGCGAAGAGCACGTCCACGTCGCGTTCGAGCAGGGCACGCCGTGCCGCCTCGATGTCCGGATAGCTGCGCCGGGCCGAGAGGCGAAAGAACTGGGTGACATAGGCCTCGTGGGCGGAGCCCTGGACGGTGGCGATGGAGCGCCCTGCAAGGGCCTCCGGCGTCGCCTCGGTGAGGCGGGTGTCGCGGCGGATCAGGAAGCGGGCGGGGGTCTCGAGATAACGGTCCGACACCTCGTAGCGGCGGCGGATATCGGGGCTGACGGCCAGGGAGGCGATGACGGCGTCGCCCGCGTTGCGGTCGAGGCTCTCGGTCAGCAGGTCGAAGCGGCGGACCTGGATGGTGCAGGGCACTCCGAGCTCCTCGCAGATGGCGCGGGCGATGTCGACGTTGAAGCCGACGGGCCGCCCGTCCGGACCGGCGAAGTTGTAGGGCGGGAAGTCGTCCTCGGTGAGGAAGCGGATCTGTGGGACGCGGGTGAGGTCGACACGTTCGCTGCGGCGGCGGGGGTCCCAGTAGCTGGGAATGGTCACCTGCGAGGGCGTGGCTCCCTCGGCGCCGGCCAGTGGCGCCTGCCCGCGCGCCGGCAGCATCGCCAGCAGGGCGGTCGTCGCAACCAGGAATAATATTCTCGCGCCCACGCACGCCATCCGGGTTCGTCCGACTGATGCCGGCTCCATGCCGCCTTATAGCCTGCCGCAGGGGCGTCCGGGAGGGGTCGGACGCCGGATCGGGCGGCCGGCCATGCGGCTTGACGAGTATCGGGCACGTTTCGCCGAACGGCTGGGCTCGCGTCCGGCGGCGGTGTCGGCCCGCCCTCGGGTCCACAGGCCCGCCGGGGCGCCGCCGCCCCGCCTCGTCGACGAACTGGTCGAACCGCTGAAACGCGTGCGCGTCGGCTATCTCGCGGGTCTGTGGGGCGTGTCGCCGCTGGAGGTCGCCCTCGCCCTCGGTCTGACGACGGAGGAGGCGGTGGCCGAGGCTCTCGCCGCCCGCATCGGGGGCGAGCCCGCGCCCGCCGACATCGCCCTGACGATCGCCGCCGATCCGCAATCCTGGCGGGCGGTGCTGGCGCGCCGCGCCGTGGGGGTCGTGCGTCCGGTCGGCGGCATGGCCCTGCTCGTCGCGCCCGGGCCCGCCGAGGCGGAGCGGCTGGCGGCGGCGGGTCCGGCGCGCGGTGGCGACGGGCTTCCCGTCCTCGTCGCGACGCCACGGGGGTTCGGCGCGCTGGTGCGGCACTGGGCGCTGGACGCCTGGGCCGGGGAGGCGATCTCACTCCTCGCGACGCGGGCGCCGGAGCGCTCGGCCGCCGACCGGCACCGTATGCGCCGGACGGCGATCCTCGTGACGACGGTGCTGCTGCTGCTGTTCGGGGCGCTCGCCCTCGGCCCGTCGTGGCTGGCGCTGCTGGCCGGCGGCGGGGTGGGGCTGCTGGTCGCGGCCTGGGTCTTCATCCGCATCGGCGCGGCCCTGGTCAGGCCGCGCCTCCTGCCCCGGGTCCCGCTCAGCACGGCAGAGCTGCCGCGCTACACGGTCCTGTGCGCCCTCTATCGCGAGGAGGCGGCGGCGGCGGGCCTGCTCGCCGCGCTGGCTGCCCTCGACTATCCCCGCGCCCGGCTCGACATCAAGCTGGTGCTGGAGGCGGACGATCCCCAGACCCTCGCCGCGGTGCGCCGCGCGCCGCCCGACCCGGCGGTGGAGATCATCGTGGTGCCGACGCTCGGTCCGCGCACCAAGCCGAAGGCGCTGATGATGGCGCTTCCCTTCGCGACGGGCGATCTCGTGGTGGTCTACGACGCCGAGGACAGGCCCGCTCGCGGCCAGTTGCGCGAGGCGGCAGAAACCTTCGCCGCGGCCGACCGCCGGCTCGGGTGCCTGCAGGCGCCCCTCGCCATCGTCAACGCGCGGGCGAGCCTCCTGACCCGCTTCTTCGCCGCCGAGTACGACGCGCTGTTCCGCGTGCTGCTGCCGGCCATGGCGCGTTTCGGCTGGCCGATCCCGCTCGGCGGAACGTCGAACCATTTCCGCCGCGAGGCTCTGGAGGAGAGCCTCGGATGGGACCCCTACAACGTCACCGAGGACGCCGATCTGGGCTTCCGCCTCGCCCGCAACGGCTGGCGCGTCGGCACCATCACCACCCCCACGGGCGAGGAGGCGCCCGACAGTCCCGGTGCGTGGCTTCGCCAGCGCAGCCGCTGGTTCAAGGGCTGGATGCAGACCCTCGCCGTTCTCCTTCACAGCCCGCGCCGCCTTGGATCGGACCTCGGCTGGCCCGTCATCCTGGTGCTGGTAGCGACGCTGGCGGGGTCGCTCGGCTCGGCGCTGGTGCACCTGACCTGCCTCGCCGCCTTCCTCGTCGCCTGTCTCGTCGGCGGGCCCCCGTCGTGGCTCGGCCTCGGGGCGGCGGTCTTCGCCCTCGGCTATGCCGGCAGCCTCGCCTACAAGGCCACGGGGCTCGTGCGGGCGGGCCGGCCGGGCCTTCTGCCCTGGCTGCCGTTCCTGCCGGTCGTGTGGCTCTTCATGGGGATCGCGGCGCTGAAGGCGGTCGTCGACCTCTGGCGCCGGCCCTTCCATTGGGAGAAGACCCCGCACGGCGCCGGCGACCCGTCGGCCGCTGCCGAGCGACCGGAGAGGCCGCCACAGGCGCTGGAGCGGATCGTCGTCCTCTCCGAAGCCGCCCTCGCCACCGGCCGGCACAGCCCGCGCGAGGTCGCCGCAGCGCTGCGCCGCCAGTGCCTGCGCTGGAGCCGGGAAGGGACCTCGCCGGCCCTGCTCGCGGTCGTGGAGGCCTATGGCCGCGAGGTGGAGAGCCGCGGCCGCGGCCCCTGAGATCAGCCGATCGAGGGACGGCGGCATGCCCGCCGACGCCTTGTCACGGTCCGGTCTTTGAGGCGACAAGGACGCCCTCGCAGGGAATGTCGAAGGAGACGGCGGATGAGCGAACTGGACCAGCCGGTCACGGTGCGGCCCTCCGACCGCCACAGCGCCTTTCACCGCCTGATCGGCTGGGAGGTGGTCGAATGGACCGACGGGCGGGCGGTGATGACCTGTCCGGTGCGCGAGGAGTTCATGAACCGCGGCGGCGGGCTGCACGGCGGGCTCGTCGCGACCCTGATGGACTCGGCCGGGGGCTATGCCGCGCTCGGCGGCCCGCCGAAGGACCCGGAGGCCGTCGACGGCCGCGGCGTCACGCTCTCTCTGACCGTCAACTACCTCGGCACGGCGCGGGACGGCGTGCTGACGGTCACCGCCACCCGGACGGGTGGCGGGCGCAGCGTCGCCTTCGTGTCGATTCGCGTCGAGGACGACAAGGGCACGATCATCGCCGATGGGGTCGGGACGTTCCGGCGTTTCTCCGGCGAGCGCTGAGGCCTATTCGGCCGGGTCGAACTCCGCCGGCGCGAAGCGATAGCTGGTCGAGCAATATTCGCAGGTGACCGTGATGGCGCCGTCCTCGACCATGTCGCGGCGTTCCTCCGGCGTGAAGCTCGAGACGATGCCGGAGATGCGGTCGCGCGAACAGGTGCAGTGCTCCTTCACGTCCTGGGCCTCGAAGACGCGCACGCCGCGCTCGTGGAAGAGGCGGAACAGCAGGCGCTCCGGCGACAGCGTGCGGTCGACCAGTTCGTCGTCTTCGATGGTGTCGGTCAGCGCGCGCGCCTCGGCCCAGGCCTCGTGCGGCTCGGGGAGGATGGTGCCGTCCGGCGCGTCGCCGGGCGCGAGGTCGCGGTGCGCCTCGCCGCCGGCCTGCGGCAGGTGCTGGACCATCAGGCCGCCGGCCCGCCAGGCGTGGCGCATGCCCTCGTCTCCCGCCACATATTCCTCCGCCGCAGCGAGGCGCACGCGGGTGTCGATCTGCTCGGACTGGCGGAAATACTGATCGGCGGCCTGTTCGAGGCCCTGCCCGTCGAGGGAGACGATGCCCTGGTAGCGCTGCATGTCGCCGCCCTGGTCGATGGTCATGACGAGTTGGCCCGTGCCGAGCAGGGCGGCGGGCTCGGCCCGTCCGGCGGCGATCGCCGCCTCCACCGCCTCGGCGTCGTAGCGGGCGAGCGCCCGCACGCGGTCCGGCGTCGCGACGTCGACGACCACCATGCGGACGGGACCGTCCGACTGGGTCTGCAGGATCAGCCGTCCGTCGAACTTCAGGCCTGAGCCGAGCAGCAGGGTGAGCGCGGTCGCCTCCGCCAGAACGCGGGCGACGGGCGCGGGGTAGCCGTGGCGGTCGATCATGGTCGACACCGAGCGGCCGAGGCGGATGACGCGGCCGCGCAGATCGATCTCGTCGACCTGGAAGGGCACGACGATGTCGTCTGCACCGCCGGTGATATCAGGGATCATGGACATCGCGCCTATATGAAGTCTCGAGCGCGCAATTGCGAGAGGCGGGGCGGGAGATCTGGCCGGCATCCGCCCGTTTCACATTGCCGTGAGCGAGCGGCCGCGGAAAGGCGAGCGGACTCAACCTCTTGGGACCATGATACCGTTGCGCGGCGGTCACACATGCGGCCGAAACGTGACTTTCTGTTGCACCGCGTCGGCGGCTGCCATTGCGCGGCAGGGCCCGATGACGCTCTATCGACGCGCCCAGGTGCCGACGGTTCGATCGCAGCCGGCCCGCGGTCATCCGTCTCGTTCATTCCATACGCCAAGGTGCATTCATGCGGCGCTTCCTGCCCATTCTCGCCACAGCGGTCGCGCTGGCCCTCTCGGGCGCCGCCGCCGTGGCCCAGACCGTCAATTTCGGCTACGGCGATCAGATCATCTTCGATCCGGCCACCAACGCTCCCATGCGCGTCGCCCCGCGCACCGACGGCGGGCCGCGCCCGGGCGCCGGCGTCTCCGCCATTCCGCGCGAGACGGTCGCCTTCACCGGCCGCTATGCGCCGGGCACCATCGTCATCAACACCCAGGAGCGCCGCCTCTATCTGGTCCAGGCCGGCGGCACCGCGATCCGCTACGGCGTCGGCGTCGGCCGTCCGGGCTTCTCCTGGGGCGGCAACCAGACGATCACCCGCAAGGCGGAGTGGCCGGACTGGCGCCCGCCGGCCCAGATGCTGCGCCGCCGCCCCGACCTGCCGCGCTTCATGGCCGGCGGCCCGGACAATCCGCTCGGCGCGCGCGCCCTCTATCTCGGCTCCTCGCTCTACCGCATCCACGGCTCCAACGAGCCGCACACGATCGGCACCGCCGTCTCGTCGGGCTGCTTCCGCCTGACCAACGACGACGTAATCGATCTCTACAGCCGGGTGCGGGTGGGCACGCGGGTCGTCGTCCTGCGCTGAGCGCGTCGACACCGAGGATTTTGCAGGGGCCGGCGGAAACGCCGGCCTCTTGCTTTTTGTCCGAGGGACGGCGCGACCAGCTCGCCGCGAGGACCCGGCCCCGAGCCGAGATATCCTCCCCTCGGGTTGGCTTTGTCGGCGCGAACCCCCATTTTGGGCGGGAACCGAATCGGAACATCCGAGGCCCATGACCGACCCCTCCGCCCCGCGCCAGCCCAGTCTCGCCGAGAGGGCCATGGCCGCGCGCGGCAACCAGGCGGCGGCGGGCTATCTCGCCGGCCTCAATCCCGAACAGCAGGCCGCCGTCGAAACGCTCGACGGGCCGGTGCTGGTGCTCGCCGGGGCCGGGACCGGCAAGACGCGGGTGCTGACCACCCGCATCGCCCATATCCTCAACCAGCGCCGGGCCTTCCCCTCCGAAATCCTCGCGGTGACCTTCACCAACAAGGCGGCGCGCGAGATGAAGGAGCGCATCGCCCATCTCGTCGGCGAGGCGGTGGAGGGCATGCCCTGGCTCGGAACCTTCCACGCGACCGGCGTGAAGATTCTGCGCCGCCATGCCGAGCTCGCCGGCCTCAAGCCCGGCTTTACCATCCTCGACACCGACGACCAGATCCGGCTCCTCAAGCAGCTCATCCAGGCGGAGGACATCGACGAGAAGCGCTGGCCGGCCCGCGTCCTCGCCTCCGCCATCGACGGCTGGAAGAACCGCGCCCTGACCCCCGACAAGGTGCCGGCCGGCGAGGCCGCAGCCTATGCCAACGGGCTCGGCCTGAAGCTCTACGCCGACTACCAGGCGCGGCTGAAGGTGCTGAACGCCGTCGATTTCGGCGACCTGCTGCTGGAGGTGATCCGCCTGTTCCGCGAGAATGCCGGCGTGCTGGCGGAGTACCAGCGCAAGTTCAAGTTCATCCTCGTCGACGAGTACCAGGACACCAACGTCGCCCAGTATCTCTGGCTCCGCCTCCTCGCCCAGCGGCAGGAGGGGCGGCCGCAGAACATCTGCTGCGTCGGCGACGACGACCAGTCGATCTACGGCTGGCGCGGCGCGGAGGTCGACAACATCCTGCGCTTCGACAAGGACTTTCCCGGCGCGACCGTCATCCGTCTCGAGCGCAACTACCGCTCGACGGGGCACATCCTCGCTGCTGCCGCCCATCTCATCGCCCACAACGAAGGGCGCCTCGGCAAGACGCTGTTCACCGACGGCGAGGACGGGGCGAAGCCGACTTTGACCTCGGTCTGGGATTCGGAGGAGGAGGCGCGCTCCATCGGCGAGGAGCTGGAGCAGCTGCAGCGCCAGGGGCACCTCCTGAACGAGGCCGCGATCCTCGTGCGCGCCTCGTTCCAGATGCGCGAGTTCGAGGACCGCTTCATCACCATCGGCCTGCCCTATCGGGTGATCGGCGGGCCGCGCTTCTACGAGCGGCTCGAGATCCGCGATGCGCTCGCCTATCTGCGCTGCGTCGCGCAGGCCTCCGACGACCTCGCCTTCGAGCGCATCGTCAACACGCCGAAGCGCGGGCTCGGCGACGCGACGCTGCAGCAGCTCCACGACCATGCGCGCGCGCAAGGGGTGCCGCTGATGCAGGCGGCCCGGGTGCTCACCGAGACCGAGGAGATGAAGCCGAAGGCCCGGCGGGCGCTGAAGGACCTCATCGACAGTTTCGACCGCTGGGCCGGCCAGATCGAGGCCATGCCGCATGCCGAACTCGCCCAGCTGGTGCTGGACGAGAGCGGCTATACGGAGATGTGGCAGAAGGACAAGACGGCCGAGGGTGCCGGGCGCCTCGAAAACCTCAAGGAGCTGGTGCGCTCCATGGAGGAGTTCGAGAACCTCGCCGGCTTCCTCGAACACATCGCGCTCGTCACCGAGGCGCGCGGCGAGGGCGAGACGGAGGATGCCGTCTCGATCATGACGCTGCACTCGGCCAAGGGGCTGGAGTTCGAGACGGTGTTCCTGCCCGGCTGGGAGGAGGGGCTCTTTCCCCACCAGCGCTCCCTCGACGAGAACGGCCGCGCGGGCCTCGAGGAGGAGCGACGGCTCGCCTATGTCGGCATCACCCGGGCGCGGCGGCGGGCGAAGATCTATTTCGCCGGCAACCGGCGCATCCACGGCCTGTGGCAGTCGACGGTGCCGAGCCGTTTCGTCAACGACCTGCCGCCGGACCACGTGGAAATCTCCGAAGGGCTCGGCACGTCCGGCTACGGCGGCATGGGCCGCGGCGGCTTCGGCCAGAGCCGCTTCGACAAGGTCGAGACCTTCTCCTCCACCTATTCCACCCCCGGCTGGCAGCGGGCGCAGGCGCAGAAGTCGCTGAACGACGCGCAGGCGCGCTTCACGGGCCGCACCGGCAGCCAGGCCTTCGGCTCGACCTACGCCGAGGGCCGTGGCGGCTTCCAGGGCCGGCTCACCGATCGCTCCGGGGGCGGGCGCACCATCGACGGCGAGCTCGTCGCCAAGTCGACGGGCGAACCCTCGCGCTACCAGCCCGGCGACCGGGTGTTCCACCTGAAGTTCGGCTACGGCGACGTGGTGGCGGCGGAGGGCAACAAGCTCACGGTGCAGTTCGACAAGGCCGGGGAGAAGAAGGTGGTGGACAGTTTCGTCCAGGCGGCGTGAGGCCTAAAGCGCCTTCTGCTGGATGACGCCATACCAGCCGAGCCCGGCATAGGTCTCGTAGCCCGGCGTCAGGTGGAAGGCCGTGGTGGTGCCGGTGCCGTCGACGCCGAAGCCTGCCCTCTGGCCACCGGTGTCGAAGCGGAGGGTCTCGCTGAGCACGCCGCGCCCGTCTGAACTGGCGATCACGCGCTTGCGGGCATCGACGAGCATGACCCGGCTGCGGCCTGCCTCTTCCTCCGAGAGGCGAACGCCCTGGACGATGGCGCGGGCCTGGGGCTCCCAGTCGAAATGGATGGCGAGGACGCCCAGCGGCATGCCGTGGGTGGCACCCCCGGCGCGGACCGCCGTGGCATAGGTGGCAACCTCGGCGTC
>LNFH01000306.1 GCA_001464235.1 Rhizobiales bacterium Ga0077556
GGAAGCCGGGCGCGACGCGGTAGCCCCCTCCCCGCGTCAGCGGGGAGGGTAAGGGTGGGGCTTCGAAGCTCGGGACGCTCGCACCTGCAGGGTGGGGGGGCGTGCCAAGCGCGACGCCGGAAGCCGGGCGCGACGCGGTAGCCCCCTCCCCGCGTCAGCGGGGAGGGTAAGGGTGGGGCTTCGAGGCTCGGCGACCCCTCCCGCCGGGGAGAGGTGAAGGCAGCGCTTCGGGCCCTGGCCTCACCCCTTCGGCTCGGGCCGGTGCTTGCCGCCCGGGCCCTGGCCGCGCCGATAGACCATCACCGTGCGCTTGAAGGTGATCACCACGTCGCCGGCCTGGGTGTAGCCCTTGGTGCGCACTGTCAGGATCCCGACCTCCGGCCGCGAGCCGGAATCGCGCTTCTCCAGCACCTCGCTCTCCGAATAGATCGTGTCGCCCTCGTAGACGGGCGCCGGCAGGCGCACCTCGTCCCAGCCGAGGTTGGCGAAGACGTTCTGGCTGATGTCGGTCACCGACTGTCCCGTCACCAGCGCGATGGTGAAGCAGGAATTCACCAGCGGCTTGCCGAAGCCGGTCGACGCCGCGTAGTTCGCGTCGAAATGCGGATGGGCGGTGTTCTGGGTGAGCAGCGTGAACCAGATGTTGTCCGCCTGCGTCACCGTGCGCCCGAGCGGGTGCTTGTAGACGTCGCCGATCTCGAAATCCTCGAAGAAACGGCCCTGCCAGCCCGGTTTCACGCTCATGCCATCGCTCCCGTCGTCGCGGCGCGCCGGCCGCATCGTGGGCCCTTCATGGAAGAGCCGGACTGTCGCGGCAAGCCCGCCGATCAGGCGGCGGCGCTCTGCTCCGCGATCTCCACCGCCCGCTCCACCACGATCGCCTCGGGCGTGAGCCGGCATCGCCAGGCGAGCATCTCGACGCCGCGCGCCCGCGCCCGGTCGAAGGCCCTGCCATAGGCGGGGTCGATGTCGCGGGCGAGGGAAAAGCGCTCGGCGCCGCCGTACTGGATCAGGAACACCATCACCGCCCGGTGGCCGGCCTCCACCATGTCGCCGAGCTCCTCGAGGTGCTTCGCACCGCGCGCCGTCACCGAGTCGGGAAACTCCGCGAGGCCCGGCCGGCGCATGAGGTGGACGTTCTTCACCTCGACGTAGCAGGGCGGCCGTCCCTCGGCCGTGAGCATCATGTCGACGCGGCTCGCCTTGCCGTAGGCCACCTCCCGCCGCAGCGTGGCATAGCCGGCCAGCGGCGCGATCGTGCCGTCGCCGATCGCCTCCTCCACCAGCGCATTGGGATGGGCGGTGTTGATGCCGACCAGCTCCGGACCGCGGCCGAACTCCGCCTCCACCAGCTCCCACGACAACGGGAGCTTGCGCGCCGCATTGGCCGATCGCGACAGCCAGACCCGGTTGCCCGGCGCGGTCAGCCCCAGCATCGCGCCGGGATTGGCGCAATGGGCGGTGACCGCCTCGCCGCCGTCGAGCACGACGTCGGCGAGGAAGCGCTTGTAGCGCTGGACGAGACGGCCGGGGACGAGGGGGGTGGGGAAGCGCATGCCCTCAGGCGACCTTCCCCCCGAGCTCGTCCTCCACATGGGCGCGGACGATCTCCTCGAAGCTCGTCTCGGCCTTGAAGCCGAGTTCGGCCGCGCGCTTGGCGTTGAAGCGCTGCGACCAGCCGGAGACGATGCGGATGATGAGCTCGTCCGGCTCGCGGCGCACGAGCTTCAGCGCCTTCTCGCCGCCGATCTTGCGCAGGGCCTCGAGCTGCTCGCCGACGGTCGCCACCACGCCCGGCATGGAGAGGTTGCGCCGCCAGCCGAGCTGGGCCGTGTCCATGGTCGCGGCATGGATGAGGAAGCCCACCGCCGAGCGCGGGCTCGCATGGGTGTGGACCACGTCGTCACCCACCGGCAGCACGGCCTCCATCCCCACCAGCGGCTCGCGGATGATGTTGGAGAAGAAGCCCGAGGCCGCCTTGTTCGGCTTACCCGGGCGCACGCAGATGGTCGGCAGGCGGATGCCGACGCCGTCGAAGAAGCCCTTGCGGGAATAGTCGGTGAGCAAGAGCTCGCCGATGGACTTCTGCGTGCCGTAGCTGGTCAGCGGCGTGTGGAAGAACTCGTCCTCGATGAACTCGTGGAACGGCGCGCCGTAGACCGCGATGGAGGAGGTGAAGACGACGCGCGGGTGGTAGGGCGCCTTGACGCCCTCCTGGCGGATCGCCTCGTAGATCTGCCGCGTGCCGTCGAGATTGATGCGGTAGCCCTTGTCGAAATCGACCTCGGCCTCGCCGGAGACGATGGCGGCGAGGTGGAAGATGACGTCCGGCCGCCCGGCGATCATCGGCCCGGCGGTGTTGGGGAAGGAGATGTCGACGGCCCAGCTCGTCACCTTACCGGTAAAGCCCGCGGGCTTCTCGGGGGCCACCACGTCGACGAGGGAGAATTCGGTGATCGCCCTGCCGCCGAGCGCGCCGTCCTTCACCAGCTTCTCGGTGAGCTTGCGGCCGACCATGCCGGCGGCGCCGATGATCAGGATGTGCATGGACGTGTCCTCTTCCGTTTTTCAAACGATTTGGACCGGAGGCTAGCGCGGCCCGCGCCGGCAGGGAATGGGGCATGGGCGAGGGGGCGGGTTGCAGGTTTGGGGTTCTGTGGACGTCCGTGCCTGTGGATTTGCTGCCCCCCACCCCTGACCCCTCCCCTCCGCAAGCGGGGGGAGGGGAATACACCCCGTTCTGGCATCGGTTGAGCAGGTGGAGACGG
>LNFH01000307.1 GCA_001464235.1 Rhizobiales bacterium Ga0077556
CCTTCCAACCCGGGGGCCGGAAGCGTCATGCACCAGAAGGTGACTGAGAAGCTTCAGAGACGCAGAACCGGGCCGGTCAAAGCGCGGCGCCGCGTCGAGGAGGCGGCTTATAGGCCAGCCCGCTCGGGGGTGTCAACAGCCCTTTTTCATTTTTTTGGGGCCGCACCCGCAAAGCCCGATCCTTGCTGGGTTCCGCGACAGGACGATGACGGGGCGGCGCCCTCCCCTGCCGGCGCCGTCCGCCGAGTCGCATGGGGGGATAGGGGAGCTGCCCCCTTCTCGTATAGGCTCGGGGCCTGCCCGCACCGGCGGGCCTCCCCCTCTCTCTGCACGGGACACCCGACATGACCGCTTCGTCCGACTACACGCCTCCGAAGGTCTGGACCTGGAACAAGGCGAGCGGCGGCCGCTTCGCCACCATCAACCGGCCGATCGCCGGACCGACCCACGAGAAGGATCTGCCGGTGGGCCGCCACCCCCTGCAGCTCTACTCGCTCGGGACCCCCAACGGCGTGAAGGTGACCGTGATGCTGGAGGAGCTCCTCGCCCTCGGCCATGCCGGCGCTGAATACGACGCCTGGCTCATCCGCATCTCGGAGGGCGAGCAGTTCTCCTCCGGCTTCGTCTCGGTCAATCCGAACTCGAAGATCCCCGCCCTCCTCGACCGCAGCGGCCCGACGCCGATCCGCATCTTCGAGTCGGGCGCCATCCTGGTGCACCTCGCCGAAAAGTTCGGCGCCTTCCTTCCCGTCGAGCCGGCGGCACGGGCGGAGACGCTGTCCTGGCTGTTCTGGCAGATGGGCTCGGCGCCCTTCCTCGGCGGCGGCTTCGGCCACTTCTACGCCTATGCGCCGAGCAAGATCGAATATGCCATCGATCGCTACGCCATGGAGGTGAAGCGGCAGATGGACGTGCTCGACCGCCGCCTCGCCGAGAGCGCCTTCGTCGCCGGCCCCGACTACACCATCGCCGACATGGCGATCTGGCCCTGGTACGGGCAGCTCGCCAAGGGCCTCCTCTACAATGCGGGCGAGTTCCTCGAGGTCGAGAGCTACACCAACGTCGTCCGCTGGTCGGAACAGATCTTCGCCCGCCCGGCCGTGCAGCGGGGCCGCATGGTCAACCGGGTCACCGGCGATCCGGCCAGCCAGCTGCACGAGCGGCACGAGGCGAGCGACTTCGAGACGAAGACGCAGGACAAGGTGGGAAGCCCCGCCTGATGCGTCCCGGACGGGTGCCCGCGTCGAGATGTCGTCGCGGGCGCCACCTTTCCCGCGACATGCGTCAGCCTCGCGGCGGCACCGACATGGTCAACGATACAGTGTTTCCTTCGCTCGAATGCTTGGGATTGACTTGGCGCACGCTGCGACGAAGGTAGGGCCCTATTTCGCTTTTTCCTGACGTATATTCAGGAAAATTTTACCGATACGGCGCAATTTCTCCGTGACGGATCGTCTCACCGACAGATCCGCCGGCAAGTGCAGACCGCCGTTTTCCCCCGAGCGTCGGTAAAACCGCTCTGCTCTGCAGACGTCCTCTGGGAACGCCACAATGAAAAACATCCCTCACGGGGCCTCGGACGAGGCCACCGAACGCTCGTCCCGCATGAATTTCATGCGCATCACGCCGGAAACGTCCGCACTCCTCCGCGAATTCTGGAAGATCGTCGAGCCGAAGCTTCCCGACATCCTCGAGGCCTTCTATCGCCACGTCACCAACGAGCCGAAGCTGGCCGCCATGTTGGGAAAGGACATCCCCCGCCTGAAGACGGCGCAGGGCACCCACTGGGCCCGCCTTTTCGACGGCGCCTTCGACGCCGACTACATGCGGGGCGTGCGGACCATCGGCCATATCCACAACAAGATCGGCCTCGAGCCGCGCTGGTATATCGGCGGCTACAACATGGTGCTGAGCGAACTCTCCGCCCATGCGGTGGCGGCCTACAAGTGGCACCCGGCCAAGCTCGCCAAGGTGCTGAAGGCGGTCAACGCGGCCGTGATGATCGACATGGATCTCGCCATCTCGGTCTATCAGGAGGCCATGCTGGCCGAACGGCAGGAGCGGCAGGACAAGATGAGCCGCGCCATCGAATCCTTCAACGTGGAGATGACCACGTCGCTGAAGTCCATGGAGCAATCGGCCGAGCAGCTGAGCAGCACCGCCAACGGGCTCGCGGCCAATGCCGAGGAGACCACCCGGCAGTCGACGGCGGTGGCCGCGGCGTCCGAGCAGTCGGCCTCCAACGTGCAGACGGTGGCGGCGGCGTCCGAGGAGCTGTCGAGCGCGGTGGCCGAGATCGGCCGCCAGGTGAGCCATTCCACGGAGATCGCCAACCAGGCGGTCAACCAGGCCCGCCAGTCGAAGACTGTCATGGACGGGCTCGCGGAAGCGGCCCAGAAGATCGGCGACGTGGTCAATCTCATCGCCAACATCGCGGGCCAGACCAACCTCCTCGCGCTCAACGCGACCATCGAGGCGGCGCGCGCCGGCGAGGCCGGCAAGGGCTTCGCGGTGGTCGCCTCCGAGGTGAAGAGCCTGGCGAGCCAGACCGCCAAGGCCACCGACGAGATCGGCGTGCAGATCGCCGCCATCCAGGCCGCGACGAACCAGTCGGTGAGCTCGATCACCCAGATCGGAACGACGATCGAGACGATCAGCACCATCGCCGGCGCCATCTCGGCCTCGGTCAGCGAGCAGCAGTCGGCCATCGAGGAGATCGCCCGCAACATCCAGGAGGCCGCCCGCGGCACCCAGGAGGTGTCGAGCAACATCGCCGGCGTCAGCCAGGCGGCCAGCGAGACCGGGACCACGTCCACCTTCGTCCTCACCGCGGCCAACGCGGTGGCCGACCAGACGACGAAGATCCGCTCCGGCGTGACCGACTTCTTCTCCACCATCAAGGCGGCCTGACGGGCCGGCCGCCGACCGCTCAGGGAGCCGGCCGCCGCGCCGGCTCCCTCGACGGGGCTTCACTTCCCTGCCCCGTCATGCTCTTTTCCTCACGAACTTTAGCTGAAGGCCGGACGAACCGGCCCGCCCGTTCACGAGGAAACGTCGATGACCCTGCTGATCAACCGCCGCGCGGCGCTCGTCGCCAGCGCCACACTTCTCGGCCTCGGGGCCCCTGCACTCGCGCAGGCCCGCCGCCGCCTGACCGTCGCCACCGGCGGCACCGGCGGCGTCTATTTCGTCTATGGCGGCGGCCTCGCCCGCGTGCTCACCGAAAAGGTCCCGAACGTCCAGGCGACCTCGCAGGTCACCGGCGGTTCGGTCGACAACATCAACCTGCTCTCGGCGGGCGACGCCGACATCGGCTTCTCGACCCTGGATTCGGTGATCGACGCGCTCAACGGCGTCGGCGCCTATGCGCGCGGCGGCAAGCGCGACGTGCGCCTGATCGCGGTGCTCTACGACAACGTCCTGCATACGGTGGCAACCACGGCGCTCAACTCGGTCGCCGACATGAAGGGCAAGCGCATCGGCGTCGGCTCCGCCGGCTCCTCGACGGAAGGCTGGGCGGACCGCACGCTCGAGGCCGCAGGCCTCAACCCGAAGACCGACATCATCCGCGACAATCTCGGCGTCGCCGAGAGCGCCAACGCCCTCGCCGACGGCAAGATCGCCGGCTTCTTCTGGGGCGGCGGCGTGCCGACGGCCGCCATCCGTGACCTCGCCCAGAACGGCCGCACGCCGTTCAAGCTTCTCGACACGTCGAAGGAGCTGGTCGAGATGGACAAGAAATATCCCGGCCTCTACCGGCTGTCCGTCATGCCGGCCAACTCCTATGCCGGCCAGACGCAGCCCGTGCAGGGCATCGGCGTCGCCAACGTCATGCTGGTCGACGCCAAGGCACCGAACGATCTCGTCACCCTCATCCTCGAGGGCATGTTCAACAACCTCACGGACATGCAGGCCATCCACCCCGAGGCCCGCAAGCTGAGCCTGCAGAGCGCGGCGGCGAAACTGGCCGCCCCGTTCCACCCGGCCGCCGAGGCCTTCTACAAGGCGCGCGGCGTCTCGATGTAATCGCGGCGCGGAAGCGGCCGACGGAAAGCCGGAACGGCCCGACCGTTCCGGCTTTTCCGCATGCCGGCGCAGGGCTGCCGGCCAGAGCCCCGCCCGATGCGGCGGGCGCCAGCAGGGGAACAGAGAGACATGGCGGCAGGTGGAACCACACCGGCGTCGACGGCGGGCGAGCGCATCCTCACGGACGAGGAGATCGAGAAGCTGTCGTCCGATTCGGAAGGGGGCCCGGCACGGCGGGTCGGCGGGTGGCTCGGCTGGCTGACGGCGGGCGTCTCGTTCCTGGTCGCCGCCATGGCGCTCTACTGGACGCAGTTCTCCATCACCACGACGGTCTACCGGGCGAGCTTCCTCAGCCTCTGCCTCGCGCTCATCTTCATCCTCTATCCGCTGGCGCGCCCCGGGCGGGACGGCGTGGCGCAAACGCGCCGCCCGAGCATCGAGGAACTGGCGGTGGCCCTCATCGCCATCGCCATGGTCGCCTACGTCCTGCACCACCCCAACCCGATGTTCACGGTGTTCGGGCGCTCCAGCTTCGGATACGGCCTCGGCTGGGCGCTGATCCTGTGCTTCGCCGCCTATCCGCTGCTGGTGTCGAACCGGTTCCTGGCGCGCCTGCAGCCGGCCGACTGGTTCTTCGCGGTGCTGGCGCTCTACACGGCCTGGTACCTCTCCACCAACATCGACGAGTACAAGACCCGCGCCATGCGGCCCTCGCCCGAGGAGCTGGTCATGGGTCTCGCGCTGATGCTGCTGGTCCTGGAGGCGACACGGCGCACGGTCGGCTGGGTGCTGCCGGCGATCGCCGCCGCCTTCCTCATCTACTGCTATGCCGGCACGGGCTGGCTGATCCCCGACGTCTTCGAACATCGCGGCTTCACGCTCAACCGCATCGTCGGCCAGAACTTCCTCACCCTCGAGGGCATCTTCACGACGCCCCTCGACGTGGCGGCGACCTTCATCATCCTCTTCACCATCTACGGCGCGGTGCTCGACCGCGGCGGCGCCGGGCGGTTCTTCATCGAATGGGCCTTCGCCCTGTTCGGCAAGAACCCCTCCCCCTCCGCCCCCGGGCGCGCGGTGGTCGCCTCGGGGTTCCTGCTGGGGACGGTCTCCGGGTCGGGCGTCGCGACGACGGTGACGGTCTCGACCCTCGCTTGGCCGATGCTGAAGCGCTCGGGCTACGACCCGCAGGTGGCCGGCGGCATGCTCTCGGCGGCCGGTATCGGGGCGACCCTGTCACCGCCGACGCTGGGCGCGGCGGCCTTCATCATCGCCGAGTTCCTCGACGTCGACTACCTGCAGATCCTGATCTACGCGACCATCCCGACGGTCCTCTACTACGTCTCCTGCTGGCTGATGACGGAGGCGGATTCCCGCCGGCTCGGCGTCGTGCCGGTACGCACGTCGGAAGCCTCGGTGTGGGAGCTGACCAAGCGCGGCGGCTATCACTTCATCTCGCTCGGCGCGATTGCGGTGTTCCTGGTGATGGGCTTCACCAGCTTCATGGCGGTGTACTGGTCGATCGTCGTCGCCTTCGTCCTCTCCATGGTGCGGGAGGACAGCCGGCTGGTGACCCGCGAGGCCTTCGGCATCGGCTGCGTCGTCATGGTCGGCGCCTATCTGTTCGGCGTCAGCGGCGCCGCGCAGCGCATGGGGCTGCAGGAACTCTTCAACGACCGGGCCTCCGTGGCGACGTTCTGGGGCATCGCCGCGGCGGTGGCGGCCTCGGGGCTGCAGAGCCTTGCCGCCATCCGCGCCGGGCGCCCGGTTCCCGCCGGCGGCACCGGCATGATCGACGCCCTGCTCGACGGCACGCGCTCGACGCTCGGCATCGTGGCGGTCTGCGCCTGTGCCGGCATCATCGTCTCGGTGGTGAACCTCACCGGCCTCGGCCTCACCATCTCCGGCATCATCATCTCCGCGGGTGGCTCCAACGTCTTCCTGATCCTCCTCATGGCGGCGCTCGCCATGTGGGTGCTCGGCCTCTCGGTGCCGGTGACGGCGAGCTACATCATCGCGGCGGTCATGCTGGTTCCGGCGCTGGTGAAGGTCGGCGTGCCGCCCGCAGCCGCGCACATGTTCATGTTCTACTATGCCGTGCTGGCGGACGTGTCGCCGCCCACCGCCCTCGCCCCCTTCGCCGCCTCGGCGATCACCGGCGGCGAGCCGTTCCGCACCACGATGCAGGCGTGGAAATACACGCTGCCGGCCTTCATCGTGCCCTTCATGTTCTGCCTGACGCCCGACGGCGCCCAGCTGCTGATGCTGGTGCCGACCGGCACCAACGCCGCGGGCGCGGTCGTCTACGGCATGCCCTCGACGGTCGGCGCATGGCTGTCGGTGCTGTGGGTGACGCTCGCCGCCTGCATCGCGCTGGTCGGGTTCTGCATGGCCTTCGCCGGCTACGGCCTCGCCCGCGCCACCGCGGCCGAAAGGGTCATCTGCCTCGCCGCGGGCTGCCTGCTGCTCGTGCCGCACGCCTACAGCCAGGCGGCGGGCCTCGCCCTGCTCGCCATAGGGCTCGGCGCGCACTGGCGGCGGGCCGGCCGCACCGGCGGCGCACTGCCGGCCGGCTAGCGGGCGCTCCGCAGCTTTTCGTAGCGGCGGATCGCCCGATCGCGCTTCAGCCGCGACAGACGGTCGAGCCAGAAGATGCCGTCGAGCTGGTCGATCTCGTGCTGGAGAACCACGGCGAGGAAGCCCTCGGCCTCGGCCCGTTCCTCCGCGCCCGAGAGCGTGTTCCAGACGAGCCCGATGCGGGCGGGGCGCTCCACCTCCTCGGCGATGCCGGGCATGGAGACCGACCCCTCCTGCTCGCGCTTGAGCTCGGGCGAGGTCCAGAGGATCTGCGGATTGACGTAGAGCCGCATCAGCGCGTCGTCGGCGAGGCGGATCGCCACCAGCCGCTGCTGCACGCCGATATGGCAGGCGCTGAGACCGATGGCGGGGGCTGCGACCACCGTATCCATCAGGTCCTGCGCCAGCGATTCCAGGGCTGCGTCGAAATGCTCCACGGGTGCCGCACGCAGTTTCAGGCGCGGGTCGGGATACATGACGAGCGGTCGTGCCGGCACGGGAACTCTCCTTCGGATCCCCGATCCTCTAGCCGAGGACCCCTGCGGGCAAAAGGGCCCGGCGGCCCGCTCCTGCCCATTCGGACGGCGTGCGCTGCCCCGCTGGTGGGCGGCGTCCGACGGCGGCGAGAGCGACCGGAGACGCGTCGTCCACAGCATCGGCGCCATGCCCGCGGCGGGTTGCAATGGAATGGATGTTGCATGAGGATGCGAGCCCGCGAAGGCCCCGGCCCCCGCACAGAAACCTTTTCAAGCGAGTGACATTCGACGTGAGCGCACTGCCCCAGTCTGCCGCCGATTCCCTGGCCCCCGCCGCCAATACCGGCCCCGTCCTGTCGGTGTCCAACCTCGTCACCTCGTTCCTGCGCGAGGGTGAATGGAACGCGGTGGTGCGCGGCGTCTCCTTCGACGTCGGCCCCCGCGAGACGGTGGCCATCGTCGGCGAATCCGGCTCCGGCAAGTCGGTGACGGCGCTGTCGATCATGCGCCTCATCCCGCCGCAGAGCGGCCGGGTCGAGGGCAGCATCAAGCTGGCGGGCCGCGAGCTCACCACGCTGCCCGAGAAGGCGATGCACCACGTGCGCGGCAACGAAGTCGCGATGATCTTCCAGGAGCCGATGACCTCGCTCAATCCGGTGCTGACCATCGGGTTCCAGATCGCCGAGGCGCTGATCTACCACCGCGGCATGTCGCGTCAGGAGGCCGAGGCCGAGACGGTGCGCCTCCTGGAGAAGGTGCGCATTCCCGCCGCCAAGTCGCGCTTCCACGAATATCCGCACCGCTTCTCCGGCGGCATGCGCCAGCGCGTCATGATCGCCATGGCGCTGGCCTGCCGGCCGAAGCTGCTCATCGCGGACGAGCCGACGACGGCCCTCGACGTGACGATCCAGGCGCAGATCCTCGAGCTCATCAAGGTTCTGCAGGAGGAGGAGGACATGTCCGTCCTCTTCATCACCCACGACATGGGCGTCGTCGCCGAGATCGCCGACCGCACGGTCGTCATGTACCAGGGCAAGGCGGTGGAGGCCGGTGACACCGGACAGATCTTCGCAGCCCCCGCCCATCCCTACACGAAGGCGCTGCTCTCGGCGGTGCCGCAGCTCGGCTCGATGAAGGACATCAGCCGGCCGATGCGCTTCCCCATCGTCGACAAGACGACCGGCGAGAGCGACGTGCCGGTGGAGACGCCGGACACGGTGAAGGCCGCCGAGCGGCCGGTGCTCGAGGTCTCCGGCCTCACGACGCGCTTCGACATCCATTCCGGCCTGTTCGGCAAGGTCTCCGGGCGCGTCCACGCGGTGGAGAACGTGTCCTTCTCGCTGCATTCGGGCGAGACGCTGGCCCTCGTCGGTGAATCGGGCTGCGGCAAGTCCACCACCGGCCGCTCCATCCTGCGCCTGATCGAGCCCAATGCCGGCTCGGTGCTGGTCGACGGCGAGGACGTGCTCGCCATGGACGGCGGCAAGCTGCGCGACATGCGCAAGCGCATGCAGATCATCTTCCAGGACCCCTTCGCCAGCCTTCGATCGGCTCCGCCATCGCCGAGCCGTTCTACGCTCACGGCCTCGCCACCGGGTCGGAGGCGCGTGACCGGGTCGCCGACCTGCTGACCCGCGTCGGCCTGTCGCCCGACATGGCCTCGCGCTATCCGCACGAGTTCTCCGGCGGCCAGCGCCAGCGCATCTGCATCGCCCGCGCCCTCGCCCTCGGCCCGAAGCTGATCGTCGCCGACGAGGCGGTCTCGGCCCTCGACGTGTCGGTGAAGGCGCAGGTGGTCAACCTGATGCTCGACCTGCAGGCGAGCATGGGCCTCGCCTATCTCTTCATCTCCCACGACATCGCGGTCGTCGAGCGCATGTGCCACCGCGTAGCGGTCATGTATCTCGGCGAGATCGTCGAGATCGGCCCGCGCGCCGCGGTCTTCGGCAATGCCCAGCACCCCTATACGAAGAAGCTGATGTCGGCCGTGCCGATCCCGGA
>LNFH01000308.1 GCA_001464235.1 Rhizobiales bacterium Ga0077556
GCGGCCGTTGCCGAGACCGGCGGCGCCGTCGACCACGAGGATCGACAGGTCCTTCGCCAGCGCCGGGTTCTGGAAGCCGTCGTCCATGACGATGAGGTCGGCGCCGCCAGCCACGGCGAGGGCGGCCCCGGCCGGCCGATCGCGCGCGACGACGGTCTGGACGTGGCGGGCGTGCAGCAGCGGCTCGTCGCCGACGTCAGCGGGACCGTGGAGCGCGGGATCGACGACGACGGGCCCCGCGAGCCTGCCGCCATAGCCACGGGCGAGGATGGCGGTTGAGAGGCCGCGGGCGGCGGCGAGCCCGGCGAGCCACTGGGCCGCCGGTGTCTTGCCGGCACCGCCGACGGTCGGGTTGCCGATGCACACCACCGGCACGGCGGCGCGGATGCCGGGACGGTCCATGCGGGCGAGGGTGACCGCGCCGACGGCGGCGCCGAGGGGCGCCAGCAGCCGGCCGGCGAGCGCGTCCGGGTCGGACCAGAAGGCGGGCGCCTTCACGGCCGGGGCTCCATCACCCGCCCCTGACGGCGAGGGACAGGAAATAGGGCTCGATGGCGGCGAGGGTGCGCTCCAGCGCGCCGCCGAGGCTGGCGACCGTGTCGCCGGCGGCCTCGCGCTGGCGCAGGCGCTCGCGCTGGTCGGTGAGCAGCAGGAGGGCCGCGGAGGCGAGCTCCCCGGCATCGGCCACCTGGCGCGCCGCCTGGTTCTCGGCGAGGGCGGCATAGACGGCGGCGAAGTTGAAGACGTGGGGCCCGTGCAGGATGGCGGCGCCGAGCTTGCCGGGTTCGATGGGGGTCTGGCCGCCGTGGCGGATCAGCGAGCCGCCGAGGAAGGCGACGGGCGCGGCGCGATAGAACAGCCCCATCTCGCCGAGCGTGTCGGCGACGTAGACGGCGTGGCGCGACTTGGGCAGCTCGCCGCGGGAGCGCTGGCAGGCCTGCAGGCCCGCCGCCTCGGCGAGGGCTGAGATGGCGTCGCCGCGCTCGGGGTGGCGCGGCGCGATGATGGTGAGCAGGTTCGACAGGCGCGGCGCCATCATGCGGTGCGCCTCGAGCACGATCTCGTCCTCGCCCGGGTGGGTGGAGGCGGCGAGGAAGACCGGCCGGCGTCCGATGGCGCCGGCGAGCGCCATGGCGGGCTCCGGCTCGGCCTCGGGGGCCGGAACGTCGAACTTGAGGTTGCCGGTGGTGGAGACGCGCGGCGCGCCGAGGGCCTCGACCCGGCGGGCGTCGTCGACGGTCTGCATCAGGCAGAGCTCGAAGCGCGAGAACAGCGCCTTGATGGAGCGGGGCACGCGCTGCCAGCCGCGGAAGGAACGGATCAGCGGCGTGCCGCGGGCGGTGGTGCGCAGGATGAGGTTCGGCCAGAGCTCGGATTCGGCGAAGATGGCGAGGTCCGGCTGCCAATGGTTCAGGAAGCGCTCGATGAAGACCGGCACGTCCCAGGGCATGAACTGGTGGATGGCTCCCGCCGGCAGGCGGCGGGCGGCGAGCGCGGCGGCGGTGCGCGTCACCGTAGTGACGAGGACGGTGACGTCGCGCGCCTGCAGTCGCTCGACGAGGGGAATGATGGAGAGGAGCTCGCCGACGCTCGCGCCGTGCAGCCAGATGAGGCGCCCGGGCGGGCGGTCCTCGGTGGCGAAGCCGCGCCGCTCCTGGACCCGCTCCGGATCCTCCTTGCCGCGCTTCAGCCGGCTGCGGGCGAGCAGCGGCGCCGCGGGCCCCAGCAGCGCGGTGAGGCGGCCGTAGGCGCGCAGCGTCAGCGGGGTGCGGATGGGGCGCTCACGCATCGGCCTGTCCGGATGCCGGGGCGACCGGGCGGCGGGTGGCGGCGGCGGCGTCGCGGTCACGCTCCAGCCGGGCGACGACGTCCTGCGACCAGAGCTCGGGCTCGGCCCGTCCCTCGGCAATGTCGTAGGCCCGCGCGGTGGCGGCGTTCAGCGCCGCCTCGACGTCCCTGCGGTACTTTTCGAGGCCGGCCTGGTCGACGCCGGCCGGCACCCAGATCGGCGGGCCGGCCACGGCCGCGCCGCGCGAGAAGGGCAGGTTGACGCTCGCCTTGTCCCAGGACTTCAGGTCGATCCGCCGGGCGGTCGCCACGGCGATGGGCAGGATGGGTCGCCCGCTCTGCTTGGCCAGCATGACGATGCCGAGGCCCGCCCGCTTGGCGATCTTCGGCACGTCGGCGGTCAGCGCGACGGTCTCGCCGTCGGCGAGGGCCTCGAGCATCTGGAAATAGGCGCTGACGCCCCCCTTGCGGGCGAACTGGCCCTTGTGGTCGCCGGAGCCGCGAATGGTGCGCACGCCCAGCTTCTCGGCGGCGATGGCGTTCATCTCGCCGTCGGCCGAGCGCGAGATCAGCACCGCCGCGCGGTATTGCGGACGCTTCACGAAGGGCGAGAGGAAGTGCTGGCCGTGCCACATCGCGAAGATGACGGGCAGGTTGTCGTCGGCGTAGTCGTAGATGTTGGGCGGATCGAGCTTGAACCGGCCCGTGCGCCAGACCAGGCGCAGGTAGCCGGCGAGCAGCGAGCCCGCAGCCGACCGCACCCGCTCGGAGCGCGCCAGACGCTTGAGAAAGGACACCGGGCCCGGGGCCGCCGGTCAGGCCGCGTCCGGATCGAGCAGGCGGTGCAGGTGAACGATGAAGTAGCGCATGTGCGCATTGTCCACGGTCTGCTGGGCCTTGCTCTTCCAGGCGGCGTGAGCGGTGGCGTAATTCGGGTAGATGCCGACGATGTCGAGCTTGGAAAGGTCGCGGAACTCGTTGCCGTCCAGCCGTGTCAGCTCGCCGCCGAACACCAGGTGCGGGAGTTGCTTGGACTCGCCCGTCGCAGTCATGATGATGGTCTTCCCCTCAGCTCGTCCCGCCGCGGCGGCGCTCTTCCGCGGCGATCTGCCGAAGAAGCCCATGCAGCGGAAAACCGGCACAAACGAGCGGAAAATGCGTGGGAACGGGCCTGTTGTAGCAGGGCACGGTCCCGTCGAGGCCGGTCAGTGATGCTCCTGCTTCGTGCACCAAAAGATCGGCCGCCGCAAGGTCCCAGTCGTGGCTCTGGCCGCCGGCGAAACCGGCGTCGATCTCGCCCGCCGCCACCTTGGCGAAGCGCAGGGCGAGGGAATGGATCTTCGGCAGGGCGAGCGCCCCGGCCTTCTCCGCCCTGACCGTCATGGGCTTCGGCCCTGCCACCACCGCGCCCTCGACGCTGTCGCGGCCGAGGACGGCGAGCGGTCGGCCGGAGACGCTGGCGCCGTGGCCGCGGGCGGCGACGAAGGTGCGCCCCGCCACCGGTTCGGCGAGGGCGGCGGCCACCGGCCGGCCGTCGCGCACCACGGCGAGCGAAATGGTCCAGTCCGGCAGGCCGGCGGCGAAGGCGCGGGTGCCGTCGATGGGATCGACGATGAAGACCTCGCGCCTGTCGAGGCGGGAAGGATCGTCCGCCGTCTCCTCCGACAGCCAACCGAAGCCGGGGCGCGCCTCGCCGAGGCGGCGCTTCAGGAAGCGGTCGACGGCGATGTCGGCCTCGGTCACCGGCGAGGCGCCGGCCTTGGTCCAGCTGCGCATGCCGCGCCGGGCGAAGTCGAGCGCCATGGCACCGGCCTCTTCCGCCAGCGTCTCCAGGAGGTCGCGCAGGACGAGGTCGTCAGCGTCCGGCAACGGTGAGCCCCTCCACCAGTACGGTCGGGGCGTCGGTGCCGCGCCGGAAGACGAGGTCGTCGGCGGGGGTGAGGCTGGCGAACATGTCGACGAGATTGCCGGCGATGGTGATCTCGGCCACCGGATAGGCCAGTTCGCCGTTCTCGATCCAGTAGCCGGAGCAGCCGCGGGAATAGTCGCCGGTGACCATGTTGACGCCGCTGCCGATCATGTCGGTGACGTAGAGCCCGTCCTTGATGGCGCCGATCATCTCGGCCGGGCTGACGGTGCCGGCGGCGAGATGGAGGTTGGTCGCGCCCGGCGAGGGCGGCCCGCCGGTGCCGCGGTTGGCGTGGCCGGTGGTCCTGAGTCCGAGCTCGGCGGCGGTGGCGCTGTCGAGGAGCCAGCTCGTCAGCACGCCGTCCTCCACCAGCGTCAGCGGGCGCGCGGTGACGCCCTCGCCGTCGAAGGGGCGCGAGCGCAGGCCGCGGCGGCGCAGCGGATCGTCGACGATCATGACGCCGGGCCGGAACAGGCGCTGGCCGAGCTTCTCGCGCAGGAAGGAGGTCTTGCGGGCCACCGCCTGGCCGTTGGCGGCGGCGGCGAGATAGGAGGGGAAGCTCGCCGCGGTGCGCTGGTCGAAGATGACCGGCACCTTGCGGGTGTCGACCTTTCGGGGGGCGAGGCGGCGCACGGCGCGCTCGCCGGCGTTGCGGCCGATGGCTTCGGGATCGTCGAGATCGGCGCGGTGGCGCACGCCGGAATAGTCGTAGTCGCGCTCCATGCCGGTGCCCTCGCCCGCGATGGCGGTGACCGAGAAGGAGGTGGAGGAGCCGAGCGTCGCGCCCTCGAAGCCGGTGGAGGTGACGAGGGCGAAGCCGCCGATGCCGGCGCCCGCATCGGCCCCGCCCGACTTCGTGACGCCCTTGACGGCGAGGGCGGCCGCCTCGGCGCGGCGGGCCAGATCCTCGAGGTCGGCGACGGCCGTCATCACGGGATCGATGAGGTCGAGGTCGGCCCAGTCGCGGGCGAGGTCGGCCGGATCGGCGAGCCGGGCATAGGGGTCCTCGGGGGCGACGCGGGCGATGGCGACGGCGCGCTCGGCCAGCGCCTCGACGTTCTCGCGCGGGTCGTTGGAGGAGACGGAGGCGCTGCGGCGTCCGACGAAGACGCGCAGGCCGATGTCGTCGCCCTCGGAACGCTCCGAACTCTCCACCTTGCCGTCGCGCAGCTGAACGCCGACCGAGACGCCGCGCACGGCCATGACGTCGGCGGCGTCGGCGCCGGCCTTGCGGGCCGCAGCGACGAGGCGGCGGCCTTGCTCGAGAAGCAGGCCGGTATCGAGGAGGTCGGACATGAAGGGCCTTGGGCGCGAACGGGGGGCTCCCCTCGTGTAGGCATCGCGGGCGCCTGTTTCAAGGCAGGTCCGGCGCTTGGGTGCGGCGATCAGGCTTCGTTCATCCTGTTCGGCAACGAGCGCGCAACCACGTGTCCCAAGCATTGGGAAAGCACATCGCCGAAGGCTTTCTCAAGCATGCGCGAAGGTCTCCAACTGTCGCGATCGGATTGAGGTCCGCTTAACCGTCACCTTTAAGTGGTCGGACAAGAAATGCTGCGACAGTCCTCCCAACGACGGGGCGAGAGCCGGTTCGAGCCGGCCGAAGACCCCAAGGGAGCATGCAAGTGTTGCGTCAAACAGAACCCGGCGTCCTCGCCGCCGGGATCGGGGCCTCTTTGCGCCTCGATCCCGCCCAGCTGCCCACCCGCTACGCCGCCCCCGACCGGGGTGCGGACGGCGGCCAGCGGTCCATCGACCTCCACACCGACCGCGTGGTGATCCGCCGCACGGCCAGCGGCGCCCGGATGAAGCTGCAGCTTCCCGTCTCGGCCTATCGCGGCGTCGCGGTCAGGGTGAGCGAGGACGGCTCGCAGACGGCGGACAGCGTCGAGGTGGTGCTGGTCCACTCCGATCCCGCCCTCAGCGTCCCCCTGGTCTCCATGGCGGATGCCGACGACGTGGTCGCCGACTGGCAGCTCTGGGGTGTGGCGCTGCGCCTGCCCCTCCTCATCGAGGATGCCGACGGGGCGATGCGCGAGGCCTTCCCGCGCATGGGCGCCGTCATGATCGGCAAGCCCGGCCCGCGCCGGCGCCGCCGCTCCACCCTCAAGGACCGCCGTCCCTCGGCCCTCATGCGGCGCAAGGCCTGCGACGGCATTGCCGGCCGCCCGGTCTATCGCGAGCGCGAGATCATCGCCCGCACCTGATCTCTCGCAGAACTGTGACCGGTGCGACGCCCTCCCGGCGCAGCCCTGATGTTGCCACCGACCGGTGCCACAGCTATGGCCTTGACCTTGCCCCCGCGGCGATCTTGAGGAACCAGCCATGCTGTCGCGCAGACATTTCATCGAAGGCTCGGCCGCTCTCGGCCTGGTCGCCGCTTTCGCTCCGGCGGCGCTGGCCCAGCGGCGCACCCAGACCGAGACGGTCGACGTCGCCCAGCTCATGCAGCCGGGCCCGCTCGGCGACGTCTGGCTCGGCAAGGCCGACGCGCCGGTCACCATCGTCGAATACGCCTCCCTCACCTGCGGCCATTGCGCCACCTTCCACACGGGCACGCTGCCCGAGCTGAAGAAGAAGTACATCGAGACCGGCAAGGTGCGCCTCGTGTTCCGCGAGTTCGCGCTGAACCAGCTCGACGCCGCCGTCTACATGCTCACCCGCTGCGCCCTCAACGCCGACGGCAAGGCCGGCGAGGGCGTCGACCAGGCGCGCTATTTCGCGCTCATCGA
>LNFH01000309.1 GCA_001464235.1 Rhizobiales bacterium Ga0077556
GTGCCCCCGGTCCTCGCCGCCTGGTCGCCTGCATTTATCGGTGCGTTGATGGGTTTCATGGTTCTACTGAAGCTGGAGGACGGCTGATGCTTCGCGCAGCACGCCGTCAGGCGGCTTCCCCGACCCGAATCGCCCGCTCTGCCCTGACCGCGACCGCCAGCCTGCTGGCCATGGTCGTCGCGTCGGGCGGACTTGCCCCCCTGCGCGCCCAGACGGTCGATGCATCGGCGGAGACGCGGTCCTACATCCTCGACCCGACTCAGGTGCAGAATCTGCCGGCGCCGCCCTCGCCCGTGCGTTCGGCCGGCCCTCCCGCCGCCATTGCGGGGCCGACATTCTCCTCCACGCCGCCGGGCACGCCGATGCAGGTCAACGCCGGCCAGCTCGTCTATGACGAGCGGACGAGCCGGGTCTCGGCGCGCGGCAACGTGCAGATCTATTACGACGGTCGCACGATCGAGGCCGACGTCGTCACCTACGACCAGCGCTCGGGCCGTGTCCGCGCGACCGGAAACGTGCGGATCACCGAACCGTCGGGCAACATCGCCCACGGCCAGGACATGGAGTTCGACCAGCAGTTCACCAACGGCTTCATCCGTTCGCTGAACCTGGAGACGCCGGACCGCCGGTTCATCGGCGCCACCGACGTGACGCGCGAGGGCGGCGACACGACGACCTTCGAACGTGCCGCCTATACGGCCTGCGCCTCCTGCCGCGCCGACCTGTCGAAGCCGCCGACCTGGGTGATCAAGGCCAAGCGCATCATCCACCGCGAATCCGAGCGCACGATCTATTTCGAGGACGCGCGCTTCGAGATGTTCGGCGTGCCGATCGCCTACATGCCGCGCTTCTGGGCGCCCGATCCGACGGTGCGCAAGGCGTCCGGCATCCTGGTGCCCGGCATTGCCGGCTCCAACCGCACCGGCATCGGCGTCGAGGTGCCCTATTTCTGGAACATCCAGCCGAACTACGACCTGCTGATCGCGCCGCGCTACTATTCGCGCCAGGGCTTCATGCCCATCGCCGAGTGGCGGCATGGCTTCGAGAGCGGCTATTATTCGATCCGCGCCGCCGGCATCCGGCAGAACGACCCCGGCGTGTTCACCTATTCGAACGGCACCAACGAGGTCGGCAACCGCGAGTTCCGCGGCATCCTGCACACCACCGGCATGTTCCGCATCACCGAGCGCTGGTCGGTGGGCTGGGACCTGAACCTGATGTCCGACACGGCCTTCCTCAGGGACTATTCCCTGTCGTTGCCGGGTCAGACGGAGGCCAATTCCCGGCTCTTCCTGCGCGGCCAGGGCCCGCGGAGCTGGTTCGACCTGTCGGCCACGCGCTATGTCGGCATCACCGCGACCGACGTCGACAACAAGATCCTGCCGACCACCCACCCGGTGCTCGACTATTTCAAGGTGCTGGACCAGTCGGTCCTCGGCGGCGAGTTCTCCTGGCGGACCAGCGTGGTCAGCCTGTCGCGCGAGGCGGCGGACGTGTCGCGCAAGAACCCGCTGAGCCCGATCACCTGCGACCGGACGCAGCCGCGCGTCCCTGGCGTCAATCTCGACCCCGCCAACTGCCTGGTGAACGGCATCGACGGCAACTATTCGCGTGCCTCGGCCGAGGTCGCCTGGCGCCGGCGCGTCATCGACGCCATGGGCCAGGTGTGGGAGCCCTTCGTCTCGGTGCGCGGCGACGTGACCTATCACCACCTGAAGGACAACAGCGCCGTGCTGGGCTCCTTCTCGCGCCTGGCGCAGGACGACCGGGCCTATACCCGCCTCATGCCGGCGGTGGGCCTGACCTACCGCTATCCCTGGATCGCCGGGAACGCCTACGGTACGACGACCGTCGAGCCGATCCTGCAGATCATCGCGCGGCCGAACGAGCAGAACATCGGCTACATCCCGAACGAGGACTCCCAGAGCCTCGTCTTCGACGACACCAACCTGTTCCAGGTGAACAAGTTTTCCGGCTGGGACCGGGTCGAGGGCGGCGGCCGCCTGAACTACGGCCTCAATGTCACGCACCGGTTCTTCAACGGCTCGAGCGTGAACATCATGTTCGGCCAGTCGCTGCACCTGTTCGGCATCAACTCCTTCTCCGCAGGCGCGCTCTACGACATGGCCGCGACCGGTGCCAATTCCGGCCTCGACAAGCAGCGCTCGGACTATGTGGCGCGGTTCCAGTACCAGCTCGACCGCAACTTCCGCTTCTCGGCGCGCGGCCGCTTCGACGAGCGGACCTTCGCCGTCCAGCGCGGCGAGCTCGACGCCACGGGACGCTTCGGCCATTTCGCCCTGACCGGTACCTACGGCTATCTCGCCCCGCAGCCGGACCTCGGCTATCTCGTGACGCGCAGCGCCATCGGCGCGGCGCTGTCCTACACGGTCGCCACCAACTGGACGGTCTACGGGGCGGCCCGCTTCGCCTTCCAGCGGCAGAATCTGCTGGCGACCAGCGCCAACAACCTGCCGCTGTCGGAAAGCAACAAGGTCGAGGGCCTGACGCTCGGCGTGAACTATCTCGACGACGCGATGCAGCTCGGCTTCTACTACTCGCGCGATTTCGCCGCCGAGGTCGTGACGCTGAACAACGTCGCGACGACGCGGGACGTCCACCGCTTCATGTTCAGGTTCAACCTGCGCACGATCGGCGAGCTGACCCTGTCCCAGAACGTCTCGAACTGGTTCAATCCGCCCGCGCAATGAGCCCCCTGCCCTGATTGCGCCACCCTCATGGGCGAGGGAGCAGGCTCGGCATCCATTCTCTTCCCAAGGAGGCGCCACCATGGTCCTCGTGCGACCCTTGCTCGCCGCTGCTCTCGCCGTCGCCCTTCCGGCCGCGGCCTTCGTCGCGTCGTCCCCGGTCCTGGCCCAGGAAGGCCGGGTCATCGCGACGGTCTCCGGCGTGCCGATCACCAGCTTCGACATTCCCCAGCGCCAGCGCCTGCTGCAGATCCGCGAGGGCCGCCCCCATTCGGCCGAGCAGGCGCTGCAGGACCTGATCAACGACCGCATCAAGTTCGCCGAGGCGCGGCGCTACCGGGTCGAGGCGAACGAGCAGCAGGTCAACGCCGCCTATGCGCAGGTCGCCCAGCGCTCCGGCATCGATCCGCGCGGCTTCGACCAGGTGCTGCGCTCCCAGGGCATCGAGCCGCGCGTCTACAAGGGCAAGCTGCGCGCCGACCTGTCCTGGTCGAACCTGATCGGCGCCCGTTACGGCCGCACCATCTTCATCACCGATACGCAGCTCGTGGATGCGCTGGGACGGCGCCAGGGCGCGACCCGGCCGGTGAACTACGTGCTGCGACCTGTCGTCCTGCTGGTTCCGGCCACGGCGCCGCCCGCCCAGGTGCAGCGCCGGATGGCGGAAGCCAATGCGCTGCGCGGCCGCTTCTCGAGCTGCGCCACCGACCTCGAGCAGGTGGGCCGCATCCCGGACGCCGCCGTGCGCGAGCAGTTCCGCCGCCTCAACACCGATCTCAGCCCGCAATTTCGCCAGGTCCTCGACCAGACGGCGGTGGGCAAGCTGACGCCCCCCAGCCGCACCCAGCAGGGCATCGAAATGATCGCCGTCTGCTCCAAGGAAGAGGCGAGCACCAGCGACACCGCGGCGCGCAACCAGGTGCGCGAGGAGATGACCACGGCGGAGATGAAGCGCATCTCCGACACCTACCTCGCCCGGCTGCGGCAGACGGCCGTGATCAATTACCGCGACGGCCGCGGCGAGCGTCGCTGACCGGCGCGCGATGATCCTGCCCCTCGCCATCTCCATGGGGGAACCGGCCGGCATCGGCCCGGACGTCGCCCTGATGGCCTGGCGGGACCGTGCGGCGCACCGCCTCCCTCCGTTCTACGTGATCGGCGACGCGGGACTGATGGAGGCGCGCGCGGCGCGCCTCGGCATCGGCGTGCCCGTGGTGCCCTGCCTGCCGGAGGAGGTCATGGAGACCTTTCCCTACGGCCTGCCGGTCCTGGACATCGGCGACGGGATCGCGGACCGTCCGGGCGAGCCGACGGCGCAGACCGGCCTCGTCGTCATCGAGGCGATCCGGGCGGGCGTCGACCACATCCGCTCGGGCCGGGCGGGCGCGATCGTCACCGCGCCCATCTCAAAATCGGTGCTGGCGGAAGCCGGTTTCGCCCATCCCGGCCACACCGAATTTCTCGGCGAACTCGCCCGCGCGTTCCGCGTCGGCCCGGTGCGGCCGGTGATGATGATCTGGAGCGAGACGCTCGCCGTCGTCCCCGTCACCATCCACATCCCCGTCGCGGCCGTGCCGGAGCGGCTGACGACGAACCTGATCGTCGAGACCGGCGCCATCGTCGCCCACGACCTCGCGACCAAGTTCGGCATCGCCCGACCGCGGCTTGCGGTGTGCGGCCTCAACCCGCATGCGGGCGAGGACGGGCTGATCGGCCGCGAGGACATCGAGGTGGTGGCTCCCGCTGTGGCGGAACTCCAGCGCCTCGGCATCGCCGCCACCGGCCCCCATCCCGCCGATACCCTGTTCCATCCGGCGGCCCGCGAGACCTACGACGCGGTGCTCGGCATGTACCATGATCAGGTGCTGGCCCCGGTGAAGACCATCGCCTTCGACGAGGGCGTCAACGTGACGCTCGGCCTGCCCTTCATCCGCACCTCGCCCGACCACGGCACCGCCTATTCCCTCGCCGGCACCGGCACGGCGCGCCCGACCAGCATGATCCAGGCGATCGCGCTCGCCGGCCGCCTGGCGCAGAAGAAGTCCGCCGCTTGAGCGCGATCGACCCCCTGCCGCCGCTGCGCGAGGTCATCGCCCGCCACGGGCTGATGGCGAAGAAGGCGCTCGGCCAGAACTTCCTGCTCGACCTCAACCTGACGGGCCGCATCGCCCGCGCCTCGGGCCCGCTGGAGGGCGCGACGGTCGTCGAGGTGGGCCCCGGCCCCGGCGGCCTCACACGGGCGCTGCTGGCCGGCGGCGCGGGCCGCGTCATCGCCATCGAGCGCGACGCCCGCTGCCTGCCGGCGCTGGCCGAGATCGCCGCGGCCTATCCCGGCCGGCTCGAGGTGATCGAGGGCGATGCGCTGAAGGTCGATTTCGGGACGCTGACGGGCGGCGCGCCGGCCCGCATCGTCGCCAACCTGCCCTACAATGTCGGGACGAACCTGCTCACGGGCTGGCTCACGGGAGAGGCCTGGCCGCCCTGGTACCAGTCGCTGACGCTGATGTTCCAGAAGGAGGTGGCCCAGCGGATCGTCGCCCCTCCCGGCAGCGACCCCTATGGCCGGCTCGGCGTGCTCGCGGGATGGCGCACCACGGCGCGGATCATGTTCGACGTCGGCCCCTCCGCCTTCGTGCCGCCGCCGAAGATCACCTCGTCGGTCGTGCATCTGGTGCCACGGGCAGAGCCCCTGCCCTGCGCGGTGAAGATGCTGGAGCGGGTGACGCTCGCCGCCTTCGGCCAGCGCCGCAAGATGATCCGCCAGAGCCTCAAGGGCCTCGGCCGCGATCCCATGCCGCTCATCGAGGCGGCGGGGCTCGACCCGACCGAGCGGGCGGAGAACCTGACCATCGAGGACTTCTGCCGGCTGGCGCGGCTGGCGGCGGGGTGAGTTTCCTCAGCCCGGAATACGGCCGTTGCCGAGAATGACGTCCAGATCCCGGCCGAGCTCGGCGATCAGCGCCTCGAGCTTCGGCCGGCGGCGCTGCTTCAGCCGCTCGGCGTGGAGGATGGCCTTCAGCTCGGCGAAGGCGCGGCCGAGATCGTCGTTGACGAGGATGTAGTCGAAATCGGCCCAGTGGCCGATCTCGTCGCGGGCCGTGCGCAGGCGCTTGAGGATGGCGGCCTCGTCGTCGCTGGCGCGGCGCTTCAGCCGGGCGATCTGCTCGGCGACCGAGGGCGGCAGCAGGAAGACGGTGGCCATGTCCTCCCTCACCATGGCGGCGAGCTGGCGCACGCCGGCGACGTCGATGTCGAAGAGCACGTCCTTGCCGGCGGACAGCGCCTCCTCCACCGCCCGGCGCGGCGTGCCGTAGCAATTGCCGTGGACCTCGGCCCATTCGAGCAGGTCACCCGCCTCGCGCATGCGCTCGAAGGCGGGACGGTCGATGAAGTGGTAGTGGACGCCGTCGATCTCGTCCTTGCGGCGGGCGCGGGTCGTCACCGACACCGACAGGGCGATGTCGGTCTCCTCGGCGAGGAGTTGGCGCGTCAGCGTGGATTTCCCCGCCCCCGAGGGCGAGGTGAGGATGAGCATGAGGCCGCGGCGGGCCGTGACGGGGTCGGCCATGCCTACTCCAGATTCTGGACCTGTTCGCGGAACTGCTCGACCACCGCCTTGAGGGCGAGGCCGGTGGCGGTCAGCGTCACGTCGTTCGCCTTGGAACAGAGCGTGTTGGTCTCGCGGTTGAATTCCTGGGCGAGGAAGTCGAGCTTGCGGCCGACCGCCCCGCCATCCTTCATCAGCTTGCGCGCGGCGGCGACATGGGCGTCGAGCCGGTCGAGCTCTTCCCGGATATCCGCCTTGGAGGCGACCATCAGGGCCTCCTGGTGCAGGCGGTCGGGATCGAAGTTGCGGCCGGGCTCCATCAGCGCGGCGATCTGGTCGGCGATCTTGGCGCGGATCGCCTCGGGGCGCCGGCAGGGATTGTCCTCGGCCTCGCGCTTGAGGACGGCGATCTCGTCGAGACGGTCGGCGAGCACCGCGCCGAGGGCGGCGCCTTCGCTGCGGCGCATGTCGAGGAGGCGGGCGAGCGCCGTGTCGAGGCCGGCCAGGACGTCGGCGACGAGGCGGGCCTTCTCCTCCTCGCTCTCCTCGGCCTCGACGACGTCGATGACGCCCTTGATGGCGAGAAGGCCGTCGATGGCGGGGGCGCGGGCGTCGATCCGCTCGGCCACGAGACGGGCGGCCTCGGCGACCTGCGCCAGGACCGCCTCGTTGATGCGCACTTCCACCGCGCCGGTCTCGCGCTTCACCGAGAGGGAGGCGAAGACGGAGCCGCGGGCGACGGCGGCGGAGACCTTCTGGCGGATGGCCGGCTCGGCCGAATCGAGGCTCGGCGGCAGCCTGAGCTTGACGTCGAGGCCCTTGGAATTGACCGACTTGATCTCCCAGGCCCAGAGGGCCGCGCCCGTCACGCCTTCGGCACGGGAAAATCCCGTCATGCTGGACAGGGCCATGGCTTCCTCTGCGGCGGACTGATCCCGAGGGCGTTAAGTCGCCGCCGGGGCGAGGTCAAGCGTCCTCGGCCAGTGCCGCGTCAGCGGGTGGCGCGCGGCGGGGTTCCGGCAGGGGCCGCGGGCGTGTCGGCGGTGGCCGCGGGCGTGCCGCCCTGCTCGGCGCGCTCGCGCTCGATGCGCCGCCAGTTGGCGACGTTGCGGTTGTGCTGCTCCAGCGTCTCGGCGAAGACGTGGCCGCCGGTGCCGTCGGCGACGAAGAAGAGGTCGCGGTGGCGAACGGGGTTGGCGACGGCCTCCATGGCGGCACGGCCGGGATTGGCGATCGGCGTCGGCGGCAGGCCATCGATCTGGTAGGTGTTGTAGGGCGTCAGCCGCTGGATCTCCGACTGGAGGATCGGCCGGCCCAGCGCGCCGCGCCCGCCGACGATGCCGTAGATGATGGTCGGGTCGGACTGCAGGCGCATGCGGCGGTTGAGGCGGTTGACGAACACGCCGGCGACGCGCGGGCG
This sequence comes from Rhizobiales bacterium Ga0077556, assembly GCA_001464235.1. Taxonomy (GTDB): domain Bacteria; phylum Pseudomonadota; class Alphaproteobacteria; order Rhizobiales; family Phreatobacteraceae; genus Phreatobacter. Next base: position 7,676 of record LNFH01000309.1, read on the forward strand.
CTCCTCGGCCTTGCCGGTCTCCTTCTCGACGATGGAGGCGAGGATGACCAGCTCCTCCGGCGTGCGCAGCGGAAGGTCCTGGCTGCGGCGCGCCCAGATCTGCTGCAGGAGACGCGTCTGGAACTGCGTCATCTGGTCGATCATCTGCTGCCGCGTGGTGCCGCGGGTGAAGCGGTAGGTGTCCGGCAGCAGTGAGCCCTCGCGCGGGATGCGGGCGATGTCGCCGGTGAGCACGTCGTTGTCGCGCAGGCGGCCGACGATCTGCTCGGAGGTCAGGCCCTCGGGGATGGTGACGCGGTATTCGATGGGCTTGCCGTCGAGGACGATGGCGAGAGCCTCTGCGGTGGAGGCGCCGCGGGGGAACAGGTACTCGCCCCACTTCAGGTCGCCGCGCACGCCGTAGAGCTGGACGGCGGCGGAGAAGAGCAGCGCGCTGTTGATGACGCCGTTGCGCTCGAGGGTCTGGGCGATGGCCTCGGCCGTCGAGCCGCGCTCGATGAATACGGCGCGGTCCTGCTGCAGCGGGCCGGTGGCGACGAAGGCCTGGCGGGCATAGAGGAAGGCGGCCATGCCGCCGACGAGGCCGACCAGCAGCACGGTGATGATCAGGTTGCCGATGACGACCCACTGGTTGCGGGCATGGCGCGAGGCCGGCGGCGGCGGCGGCGCCGATTCGGGCTCCAGGGCCGCGCGGGGCGACTTGATGGCCGGTCGGGACCCGTTCTGCGGGTTGGGTCCGGGATGATCGCTCATGGGGCCGCGCTCTGGTCAGGTGCTCGCATCACGGTGGGGAGTGATGCGCAGGGAATGTGGCGAAAGGCGGGTCCCCGCCTCAAGCCGCAGCCCGGAAGATGACCGAGGCGTTGGTTCCGCCGAAGCCGAAGGAGTTCGACAGCACGGTCTCGATGGAGCGCTTGCGCGCCACGTGCGGGACGAGGTCGATGGCCGTCTCGACGGAGGGATTGTCGAGATTGAGGGTCGGCGGCGCCACCTGGTCGCGAATCGCCAGGATGGAGAAGATCGCCTCGACCGCGCCGGCCGCGCCCAGCAGGTGGCCGATGGACGACTTGGTCGAGGACATCGAGATCTTCGAGGCGGCGTTGCCGACCAGGCGCTCCACGGCGCCGAGCTCGATGCCGTCGGCCATGGTCGAGGTGCCGTGGGCGTTGATGTAGTCGACGTCGGAGGCACTGATGCCGGCGCGCTTGAGGGCGGCCTGCATGCAGCGGAAGGCGCCGTCGCCGTCCTCGGCGGGAGCGGTGATGTGGTGGGCATCGCCGGAGAGGCCGTAGCCGATGACCTCGGCGTAGATCTTCGCGCCGCGGGCCTTGGCGTGCTCGTACTCCTCCAGCACGACCATGCCGGCCCCCTCGCCCATGACGAAACCGTCGCGGTCGCGGTCATAGGGGCGCGAGGCGCGCGTCGGCTCGTCGTTGAAGGTGGTGCAGAGCGCCCGGCAGGCAGCGAAGCCCGCGAGCGACAGGCGGCTGATGGGCGATTCGGTGCCGCCGGCGACCATGACGTCGGCATCGCCGAAGGCGACCAGGCGGGCGGCGTCGCCGATGGCGTGGGCGCCCGTCGAGCAGGCGGTGACCACCGCGTGGTTCGGGCCCTTGAGGCCGTGGGCGATGGAGACGTAGCCGCCGGCGAGATTGATCAGGCGGCCGGGAATGAAGAAGGGCGAAATGCGGCGCGGGCCCTTCTCGCGCAGGATCAGGGCGGCCTCGGCGATGCCGTCGATGCCGCCGATGCCGGAACCGATGAGGACGCCGGTGGTGTTCTGCTCGTCGGGGGTCCGGGGGTGCCAGCCGGCGTCGTCGAGGGCCTGCTTGGCGGCGCACATGGCGAAGACGATGAACTCGTCGACCTTGCGCTGCTCCTTCGGCTCCATCCAGTCGTCGGGATGGAAGGCGGCGGGCGCGTCGCCGCGGGGGATCTGGCAGGCGATCTTGGCGGCGATGTCGGAGACGTCGAACCGCTCGACCTTGGAGGCCCCGCTCTCGCCCTTGATGAGCCGAGACCAGGTTTCCTCGACGCCGCAGCCGAGCGGCGTGAGAAGGCCCATTCCCGTCACAACTACGCGGCGCATCATCGTCTCACCCATGTCCCGCCCGGTGAACGAAAAGCCGGAGACGCTGCGCGCTCCCCGGCTCTTCGGACGTCAAAGTCGAATTTGACGGTGCTGAAATCAGGCGCTGGCGGCCTTGTCGAGGAACTTCACGGCGTCGCCGACCGTCAGGATCGTCTCGGCCGCGTCATCCGGGATTTCCACGCCGAACTCTTCTTCGAACGCCATGACGAGTTCGACGGTGTCGAGGCTGTCGGCCCCGAGGTCGTCGATGAAGCTCGCGGTCGGAACGACCTTCTCGGCATCGACGCCGAGCTGTTCCACGACGATCTTCTTCACGCGTTCAGCGGTATCGCTCATTAGATTATCCTCGTTCCATCCGACGATGAGGCACCGCTCTCGAACGGATGCGGTGTGCGGCTTAGAAAGTCTTGCAGGCGGCGCGCCGCGTCGCCGTGAATTCCGGATCGATTGGGAAGCCCCTTGCCCGAACCTGAAGGCTCTCTATCACAGGCCTTCCGGTTTTGCCAGCACGCCTCCCAAACGACGAATAACCCAACTAGATCATGGCCATACCGCCGTTGACGTGGAGTGTCTGTCCGGTGACGTAGGCCGCTTCCTCCGACGCAAGATAGACGACTGCGGCGGCGATTTCATCCGCCTGCCCCAGCCGGCCGGCGGGAACGCGCGTCAGGATCGTCTCCTTCTGCTTGTCGTTCAGGACGTCGGTCATGGCGGTTTCGATGAAGCCGGGGGCGAGGCAGTTCACCGTGACGTTGCGGCTGGCGATCTCGGCGGCGAGCGACTTCGACATGCCGATGAGGCCCGCCTTGGCGGCGGCGTAGTTGCCCTGGCCGGGATTGCCGGTGACGCCGACAACCGAGGTGATCTGCACGATGCGGCCCCAGCGCTTGCGCATCATCAGCTTGGCGGCGGCGCGGCTCAGGCGGAAGTTGGCGGTGAGGTTCACCTGGATCACCTGGTCCCACTCCTCGTCCTTCATGCGGATGAAGAGATTGTCGCGGGTGATGCCGGCATTGTTGACGAGAATGTCGAGCCCGCCCATGGCCGCTTCGGCCGCGGGGACCAGGGCATCGACCTCGCCCAGCTCAGAGAGGTTGGCGGGCAGCACGTGGACCCGCTCGCCGAGGGCGGCGGCGAGCTCCTCAAGCTTCTCCCGCCGCGTACCCGAGAGGGCGACGGTGGCGCCGCGGCTGTGCAGCGCGCGGGCGATGGCACTGCCGATGCCGCCGGTGGCGCCGGTGACGAGGGCTGTCTTGCCGGTCAAGTCGAACATGGTCGAACTCCCTGTCAGCCGCGCGCGGCCTTGAACGCC
>LNFH01000310.1 GCA_001464235.1 Rhizobiales bacterium Ga0077556
GGCTGCTGGTGCTCTCCTCAGACATGGCCGGCGGCATCGAGCGCATCCGCCAGGAGATCGAGGCGGTCGCGCGCGGCGAGGCGGACATCGTCATCGGCACGCAGCTGGTGGCCAAGGGGCACAACTTCCCCAACCTCGCGCTGGTGGGCGTCATCGACGCCGACCTCGGCCTGTCCAACGCCGACCCCAGGGCCGGCGAGCGCACCTTCCAACTGCTGCAGCAGGTGGTTGGCAGGGCAGGGCGGGCCAAGGACGGATCGCGCGCCCTGATCCAGACCCACCAGCCCGAGCACCCGATCATCCAGGCCATCGTCAGGGGCGATCGCGAGGGCTTCTACGAGGCCGAGATCGCCATGCGCGAGGCGGCGATGCTGCCGCCCTTCGGCCGGCTCGCCGCCCTCGTCGTCTCGGCCGAGGCGCTGGGCGACGCGCAAGCCTATGCGCGCACGCTGGTCCGCGCCGTGCCGCCGACGCCGGAGGTGAAGGTGCTCGGGCCGGCGGAAGCGCCGCTGGCGCTGGTGCGCGGCCGCCATCTCCCCGCGCCTTCGACCTGTCGGGCTGGATGCGCCGCTGGCTCTCCTCGGTGGAGGCGCCGCGTGGCAATGTGCGGTTGGAGATCGACGTCGATCCGCAGAGTTTTTTGTGAGCTGAGCCTATGGCCCCACCCGCACCCTCCCCGCCCTTTGGGGAGGGGGACTTTGACGTATGTGCCAGCTCGTAGGGGTTGAGCCTGGCGCAACCGTGGCAGGTTTAAAGCCTACGCCGAAGTCCCCCTCTCCTCGCGTCAGCGAGGGGAGGGTGCGGGTGGGGCCTCGAGTCCGCCCCCTCAGCCCTCGACCACCTCCCCCGGCCAGGCGAATCGCGCCCAGTCCGGCTTCACCGGCGTCAGGGCGATGCCGCCCGCGGTGATGGCGTCCCCCGCCGCCAGCGCATCGGCGATGCGGTCGAGGCGGAGCTTGGCGAGGCCGTGGCCCTCGGCCGACGATCCCATCACGCCGATGGTCTTGTCGCCCGCCGTCACGTCCAGCCCCTCCATGGGCGGGAAGTCGGGGAAGGCGACCGGCACGACGCGGGTGCGGGCTGTGCCGCGGTGCTGCATGCGGCTCACCACCTCCTGGCCGACATAGCAGCCCTTGTGGAAGTCGACCCCGGCGAGCTGGTCCATGTCGGCCTCGTGCGGAAAGGTGTCGCCGTAGACGAAGTCGCGGCCACCCTCGGGGATGCCGAGGCGGATGCGGTGGGCGTCGTAGGCGGACGGGTCCGAGACGATCTCCAGCGGCGGCGGCGCCACCATCCGCCAGCCGAGGCCGGGATGGCGGGGGTCGCGGGCGAGAACCCCGCCGGTGGCGGGCGGCGCGTCCATCCCCCACAGCGCCGTCACGGCGAGCAGGTCCGACTGGTCCTCCACTGCGACTTTCGCCCGCAGGCGGTAGAAGCCGAGCTTCTTCGCGAGGTCCGCGGCCAGTGCCCGCGGCACGTCGAAGAGGAAACCGCCGCCGACGGCGGCCGGCGCGGGAATGACGAGAAAATCGACGACGATCTTGCCCTGAGGCGTCAGCAGCGCCCCGAACCGCGCCTCTCCGTCCGGAATCGCACCGACGTCGCAGGTGACGAGACCCTGCAGGAAGGTCGCGGCCTCCTCGCCGGTCACGCAGACGACGCCACGGTCGGGCAGGAATGCGCTGGGCATCGGGGCCTCTCGTTCGCTTGGCACGGTTGTCGTTCTCGGACATAAGCGAGGCCGCGCCGGGGACAAGGCCCGGCAGTGCCGGGAGCCCGCCATGCCGAACTACGACGTCATCTACAGGAACGGCACGGTGGTCAATCAGGACGGCCGGGCCGTCCGCGACATCGGCGTCACCGGCGGCCGCGTGGCGGCCATCGGCGACCTGTCGCAGGCTTCCGCCGGCGAGGTGGTCGATTGCACGGGCCTGCATGTCCTGCCCGGCGTCGTCGACAGCCAGGTGCATTTCCGCGAGCCGGGCCCCACCCACAAGGAAGACCTCGAATCGGGCTCCCGCGCTGCCGTCATGGGCGGCGTCACCGCCGTCTTCGAGATGCCGAACACCGATCCGCTGACGACCTCGGAGGCGGCCCTCGCCGACAAGGTGAAGCGCGCCACCGACCGCATGCACTGCGACTTCGCCTTCTGGGTCGGCGGCACCCACGAGAACGCCCCCCACGTCGCCGAACTCGAGCGCCTGCCCGGTGCCGCCGGCATCAAGGTGTTCATGGGCTCCTCCACCGGCTCGCTGCTGGTCGAGGACGACGCGGGCGTCGCGTCCATCCTCCAGAACACCCGCCGCCGCTCCGCCTTCCATTCCGAGGACGAGTTCCGCCTGCGCGAGCGCAAGGGCGAGCGCATCGAGGGCGATCCGCGCTCCCATCCGGTCTGGCGCGACGAGACCGCGGCGCTGATGTGCACCGAGCGGCTGGTGACCATCGCGAAGCGCTACAACGCCAAGATCCACGTGCTGCACATCTCGACGGCGGAAGAGATCGACTATCTCCAGCACCACAAGGACGTCGCCACCTGCGAGGCGACGCCCCATCACCTGACCCTCGTCGCGCCCGACTGCTACGAGCGGCTCGGCACCCTCGCCCAGATGAACCCGCCGGTGCGCGACGCGAGGGCGCAGGCCGGCATCTGGAAGGGGATCGACCAGGGGATCGTCGACGTGCTCGGCTCCGACCATGCCCCGCACACCCTCGAGGAGAAGCAGAAGACCTATCCGGCCTCGCCCTCCGGCATGACCGGCGTGCAGACGCTGGTGCCGACCATGCTCGACCACGTCGCCGCCGGAAAGCTGACCCTGGAGCGCTTCGTCGACCTCACCAGCGCGGGACCTGCCCGCATCTTCGCCATGGCCGGCAAGGGCCGCATCGCCGCCGGCTACGACGCGGACTTCACCGTCGTGGACCTGAAGCGGCGGCAGACCATCACCAACGGCTGGATCGCCTCCAAGAGCCGCTGGACCCCTTACGACGGCAAGCAGGTCACCGGCTGGCCCGTGGGCACCGTCATCCGCGGCCGGCGGGTCATGTGGGAGGGGGATCTCGTGACGCCCTCGGGCGGCCGCCCCGTGCGCTTCCAGGACCAGGGGGCGTGAGCCGCGCCTCGACCGCCGGCTATGCGGCGGAGGCGGAGGCCCTCGCCCGCCAGTACGAGAGCGTGACCTTCGAGGAGGTCCACGCGCCGCTTGTCCACCTGCTGCCGCCGCCGGGCCGCGCCCTCGACATCGGCGCCGGCAGCGGCCGGGACGCTGCGGCCCTCGCCGCCCGCGGCTTCGCCGTCATCGCCGTCGAGCCGACGGCCGAGCTCCGGGCCGAGGGCGCGCGCCTTCATGCCGGCAGCGCCATCACCTGGCTGGACGACAGCCTGCCCGACCTGCCGGTCCTCGCGGCCCGGGCGGAGCGTTTCGACCTCATCCTGCTCACCGCCGTCGTCATGCATCTCGATGCCGGCGAGCGCGCGCGCGCGATGGCCCGCATCGCCGCGCACCTCTCTCCGGGCGGGCGGGTGTTCATGAGCCTCCGCCACGGGCCGGTGCCGGCAGGGCGGCGCATGTTCGATGTGTCGGGCGAGGAGACCGAAGCCCTGGCGCACGCCCATGGCCTCGCGACCCTGCACCGCGCCACCCGCTCCGACATGTTCGCCCGTCCCGGCGTGTCCTGGACCCTGCTCGCCTTCACCCCGGCGTGAGCCGGCCTCGGCCGACCGCCCGATCGCGATCAGGGCCGCCGCTTCCGAGCGGTCGTGGCTGCGCGGAGTGAGACGACGGCGTCCCCGCCGGCTGCTAGGCATCGGGTCCGTCGATGCAAAAAGGTCCTCCCCCGATGAGCCGGCTTCACTCGATCGTCCTCGCCGTCTGCCTCTCCCTGCTCGGGTCCATGCCCGCTGCCGCCGCGACCTTTGAGCTCGGCTCGCCGCCCGTCGCCCGGATCACCCTGCCGGACGCCTGGTCGCCGAAGGTGACGGCACGCGGCGTCGAGGCCACCACCGACGACGACGAGATCTATGTCGCCGTCCGCCCCGCCGCTCTCGCCAGCACCGAGGAGGCGGTCAGGCAGGCGCTGGCCTACCTCCTGGAGCAGGGGGTGAAGATCGACGCGTCCACCCAGCGTCAGCGGACCGGTGAGATCAACGGCATGGAGGCCGTCAGCCTGGCCTTCTCCGGCAAGGATGAGGACGACGAGAATGTGGAGATCAGCGTCAGCGTCGTCATCGCCTCGCCCTCCTCGGCCGTGGTCCTGACCTATTGGGGCTCGAAGGAGGGCGAGCGCACCTATGCGGCGGAGTTGGCCGCGATTCTCCAGAGCCTCACCCGCCCGTAAGACGGTTCGGCCGCCGCCAGCGCGGGAACGTCGCCGGCCGGGTCGGGGATCAGGTGAAGCGGACGCCGATGTCGCGCCCGTCCTGCCAGACCGCCTCGCAGGGGCGCCTGACCGCCGCATTGGCGAAGCTCAGCAGCAGCGGTCCCGACAGGCGGGCCATCGCCGCGAGCGACAGCTTCGCCCCGGTCCTCGAGACGTCGATCAGCCGGCACCGGTGGGCGGCGCTGCCGTCGGGGCGGCTGAGTTGGGCCGGATAGGCCACGGCCTTGCGCGGCGTCTTGCGCAGCTCCTCGAACCTCTCGCGCTCGCGTCGCTCCAGGCTGCGGCGGGCCTCGGCCGACAGGTTTGCGCCGGGATTGCGCGCCAGGCTCTTGACCACCGACCTGTTGCCGCGCTCGATCAGCCTGTCGGCCACATCCGCGGGAAGTGCCCGTCGACGGCTGATCGCGAGGAGATGCGAATGGCCCTTGCTGTCGATGACCTTCAAAAGGGTTTCGTCCGACAGACAGGGAGACTGGGTCAGGATGGGGGAGGCGATCTCGATCCAGTCGTCGCAGGCCAGGCGTGCGACGACGCCGGGCGGGGCATGGGGATCGCTCGCGATGCGGGAGGCGATGGCCATCCGGTCGACCGGCGAGACATCGGCCACGAGGCGGGCGATGACGCCGTCGACGGTCTCCGCCTGCTCGGCCGTATAGGTTCCCGAATTCTCCGCGAACGTGCCGATGAGCGTGTTCACCTTGTCGGCGAGCCCGGCGCGCGACCGCTGCGCGACGAGGTCGTCGATGGCGTGGTTGACCCCTGTCACATCGGTCATCTGAACGTTCCGGGCAGGGCCTGATCGATCGGCCCGACCCTAGCGCGATACCGTGGGGCGCCTTAACGCGGGAATAAGCCGCGCGCGTCGTGAGGCGCCGGAGCCGCTCCCTCGTGGGCAGCGTTAACGCAAGGTCACTCGCCCGCCAGGAAGAAGTGCACCGTGCCGTCCGTCCCGATGCCCAGCCGCCAGAACACCCACGAGCCGAGCGTGCGCGTGTCGCGCACGTCCTGCGCCGTCATCAGGCGGTAGAGGTCCACGGTCTGGCGCGGCGTCAGGTCGTTCAGCGGCACGTGTGCGAGATAGGGCCAGACATACATTTCCTGCGGCGTACCCTTGTTGATGAGGGCGGCGGGCAGGTCGAGGATGTTGAGCAGGACGGCGAGGATCTCCCGTCCCTCGCCGTCGCCGGACGCGCTCTTCCAGAACGCCACGGGGTCGCGCTCGGAGCCGCGGGTGAAGACCGGCAGGGTCTCGTTCATCTGGAAGACGACGCCGAGCCGCGCGATGTCGCCGGAGCGCGCCGCGAGGATCAGACGCTCGCGCATGGACCCGACCCGTTCGCGCAGGTCCTCGTTGTCGGGAAGAAGCTCGACCGAGACGGGAGCCTGGGCCGCGCGGCGGGGGGAGGGCGTCGGCACCGGCGCGGCGGAGCGCGGCGGCACAGGCGTCGCGGCCGGAGGGGCAGCCGGGGCCGCGGCGGGCGGCGGCGCGGGCGGTGGAACGGGCGTCGCGGCGGGAGCCTGGGCGAGTGGAGGAATGACGGGAGGGGGCGGTTCGGCCGCCTGCGCCGTCACGTCCCGGATCGTCGTGCGCAGCGGCGTGCCGGCCGACACGACGGGCTCCGGCGTCCGCGGCGCCTCGCGCGGCATGATCTGCGCGACGGACACCCCGAGCACGAGGGTGGTGATCAGTCCTGCGAGAATGGCCAGCTTGCGCGGTTCCACGAGGCGTCCCCGGCGGTGGCGGTCCGAATCAGTGGGCTGACCGGTCTACGGTGAACTCACCGCCCCTCACGCGTTCGGCCAGTCGCTGGGCGAAGGTGGCCGTCGCCTCCTCGCCATAGGTTGCGACCATTTCGACGAACGAGGCGAAGATGGCGGCCTGCGCGATGCAGTCGACGTCCAGCCCGTCGAGCCGGGCCTCCGCAAAGGCTTCGGAGACGTAGCCCATCGCCGCATGGCGCTGGTCTTCGGCCTCGGCCGACCGGAAGGTCGTCTCTGGAGAAAAATGCATCGTCGCGTCCACTGCGGAACCGTTGATCGGTCCTGTCCTATGAGGTGACCGTAGCATGCTCGGCCCGCCAAGACACCCGTTTCTGACCGGAAGGTTAACGGCGGTGAAGAAATTCGAGACGTTCCCCGAATGACACAGGGCGTCAGTTGCCGTAGCGGCTGGTGATCTCGGCGACGAGCCGCCGCGCCTCGGCGACATAGCGCCGCGTCGCCAGCCGGGCGGCCGGCGCGCAGGTGCGGTGGGTCTGCTCGAACCCGCCATAGCCGCGGTTGAACGCCTGGACGAGCCGCTCGCGGCGTTCGCCGCCCGCGGCCTCCGCGTCCAGCAGGGCCTGCATCTCGCGCCGCCAGGCGCCGCCTTCCGGCCCCTCGCACAGCGTGCGCAGGTAGTGCAGGGCGCCGATGATCTCCGAGAGGCGGATGAGCTGCGGCTCGTAGGGCGCGCGCAGGGCGGCCGGCGGCACCGGAGCCGTCACGGCAGCCTGCGGCGCCTGCGCCACGGCCGCCGCCGGCAGGAGGATCGTCAGGAGCGCCAGGGTCTGGACCAGCTTCGCCATGGGGCAGATATGAGCGAGCCTGCCGGGGGCCGCAACGGAAAGCTGTCCGGGTGGTTGACGCTCAGCCGGGAACGAGGGCGAGGGCCGCGGCGAGGACGCCTGCCAGCCCCTCCGTGGTCGGCAGGGTCGGCGCCTCCTCGGGGCGGATCCAGCGGATGGCGGCGGCCTCGGGCGAGACCGTGCCCTCGCCGGACGTCCAGCGGGCGGCGAAGGACAGCACGACGAAATGGCGCTCCACCCGGCCCTCGGCGTCGCGCATGATGATGTCGCGCGTCCCGCACAGGCCGACGGGCTCCGCCACGACGCCGACCTCCTCCATGAGCTCGCGCGCCGCCGCCTCGGCCAGCGTCTCGCCGATCTCGACGAGGCCGCCGGGCAGGCTGAACAGGCCCGCGCCGGGGGCGTTGGCGCGCTGGGCCACCAGCACGCGGCCGTCGCGAATCACCGCCGTCGAGACGGCGAGGATGGGACGGGCCGGATAGGAGCGGTCGCTCACCGCGTCATCAGCGCGTCGATGGCGTCCTGCGCCGAGGCGCCTTCGCCCTCGTCGTCGTCATGGATGACGGCGTTCATGATGCCGGAGGTGCGGGCGGCCAGGTGCTTCAGCCGGTCGGAGGCTTCCTCGGCGATGTAGCCCGCCACCGGCGTGCCGGCATGGGCCTTGAGCTGGGCGATGGTGTCCAGCATCACCGTGTCCATCTCCTCGACCAGCGCCAGGAAGCGGCGGCGCGAGCCGACCGGGGCTTCCTCGAAGGCCGCGAGCACCAGGTCCTTGTCGCGGTAGTGTGAGCGGATGAAATGCTGCTCGTAGGAGGCCGGCTGCCAGGCCAGCACGTCGTCCACGCAGTCGGGCATGGACGGCACCAGTTCGAGGAGCATGATGACTTCGTTGAAGTGGTTGAGGTAGTCCGTCGCCAGCCGGGTTTCCGGATGAATATTGGCGGCGCGCAGGCGCTCCGGCGTCAGCTCTATTCTGGATTCCTGACGAACGGCGTCGAGCATGGAATGTGGTCGTCCCCAACTTTACATGACAGGTAGCCACGTCCGCGGTGAAAGAAGGCTTAAATCGATGCAAGCCAGTTTCGGGGACGCAAGGGCAGGCGAGGATCGAAATGTGCGGACGGTACGCCATCAAGACCATTCCAGAGGTGATGCAGGCCGCCTTCGGCTATGAGGAGCGGCCGAATTTTCCGCCGCGCTACAACATCGCGCCGACCCAGCCCGTGCCCGTCGTCACCCTAGACCACGGCCGCCGCCGCTTCGTCCTGATGCGCTGGGGGTTCATCCCCGGCTGGGTGAAGGACCCGAAGGATTTTCCCCTGGTCATCAACGTGCGCAGCGAGACAGCACGCGAAAAGCCCTCGTTCCGCGCCGCCTTCACCCGCCGCCGCGCCCTGATGCCGGCGGACGCCTTCTACGAGTGGCACCGCGAGGGCAAGGTGAAGACCCCCTACCTGATCCGCCGGCCCGACGGAGGGCTCTTCGCCTTCCCGGCCCTGTGGGAGACCTGGATCTCGCCCGACGGCTCCGAGGTCGACACCGTGGCCATGCTGACCGCCGAGGCGCCGCCGCCGGTCGCCGCGATCCATCACCGCACGCCCGTCATCCTCGACCCCGCCAACTGGAACGAGTGGCTGGCGCCCGAGACGACGCCCGAACGGGCCGCCGCCCTGATCGAGCCGCCGGTCCAGACCGAACTCGAACTGGTTCCGATCTCCTCCGCGGTCAACCGCGTCGCCAATGACGGCCCGGAGCTCCAGGAGCCCGCCGGACCGGCGACACCGGCCCCGCCCGCCGCCCCGCGCCGCCGCAAGGCCGATCCCAGGGGCGGGCAGGGCAGTCTCTTCGAGTGAGACGGGTGGGCGCGAGGCGCGGCCATCGCGGTGGCATTCGCCGGTAGCCTTAAGGGAATAACAATAAATCCCCGTCAATTTGCGGGACGCCTTTCCCGGACTATTCCGTCCGGCCGGTCGGCACCCCGGATTCGTCAATGCCTCCGCGACCGATGCTGCGCTCCCGTCTCCTGCTGCCGTTCGTGGTGCTGACCTGCCTCGCCGTTCCGGTGGTGGCGGCTTCGGCCCCTCGCGCCGGCCGTCCCGTCGCCGTCCTCAGCTGGTCGGCGGATCACGGTGGAGCCGCGGCGATCGCCGCCCGCGCCGAGGGGGACCTGCGCTCCGCCGGCCGCAGCAACCGCATCGTCGTCGCCTCGTCGGCGGCGCCCGACTTCGTGGCGAGGCTCTACGGCGCCGGCGCGCTTCTCGTCGTCGACGCCGCGATGGCCGCCGCCTGCCTGTCGCCCTTCATGTCGCTTTGAAATGAAAGCTCCCGCCATGAGCCTCGCCCCGTCCACCTCCACCCTCGACCGCCTGCGCGAAACCGTCGCGGTCGCAATGCAGGGCGTCATCGCGGCGCTGGCCGTGCTGATCATCGCCGTGGCGCTGCTGCGCGGCACCGGCGGCATGGTCGTCACCATCGCCGGGACCATCGCCGTCGCCGCCCTCGGCCTGTTGGCGATCGGCAGGGGCCGCAGCGACCTGACGGCGCGCGTCGGCTCGTCGGTCTCGGCCGCGGCGCTCGTCGCCTTCCTCACCTTCGCTCTGGAGCGGTCCGTCTACCAGATCGACATGCACATGGCCTTCTTCGCCGGCCTCGCCGTCGTCGCCCTGTGGTGCTGCTGGCGATCGGTCGCGGCCTATACCGCCGTCGTCGCGGTCCACCATCTCGGCCTCAACATGCTCTACCCGATGGCCGTCTTCCCCGAGGGCGGCGACTTCGGCCGCGTCGTCATCCATGCCGTGATCCTCGTCGCCCAGGCCGTGGCTCTCGCCTGGCTCTGCGATCGCCTGGCGACGGCCTTCGCCGTGTCCGACACCGCCATCGCGGAGGCCAATCGCGCCACCGAACGCATGGAAGCCGCCGCCGCCAGCGAGCGGACCCTGACGGCGGCCCAGTCGGAGCGCCAGGCCCGGCTGGAAGCGGCCATCGGCGAGTTCAAGGGCCATGTCGCGGGCGTGCTCGCGGGCGTGCGCAACGGCATGGCGGCGCTCGGCGATGGGACCGCGACGATGCGCGAGGCGGCGCATGGCACGGTCGAGATGACCGGGCGCGCCGCGCAGTCCTCGCAGGCCGCCGTATCCAACATCGGCGCCGTCGCCAGCGCCACCGACCAGCTCAGCGCCTCGGTGGGCGAACTCGCCCGGAAGGTGGGCGAGACCGCGGCCGTGGTGCGCGAACTGTCCGGCGAGGCGACGCAGGCCAACGACAGCATCTCCGAGCTGTCGGGCGCCGCCGAGAAGATCGGCACCGTCGTGGCGCTGATCCAGTCCATCGCCGAGCAGACCAACCTGCTCGCCCTCAACGCCACCATCGAGGCGGCGCGGGCCGGGGAAGCCGGCAGGGGTTTCGCGGTCGTCGCGTCCGAGGTGAAGTCGCTCGCCGTCCAGACGTCGAAGGCAACGGAGGAGATCGCCCAGCAGATCGGCTCCGTCCAGCAGCTGACCAAGGGCGCGGTCGGCGCGATCGAGGGCATTTCCAACCGGATGGGCCAGATCGACCACAACGCCGCGGCGCTCGCCGCCGGCATCGAGGAGCAGTCGGCCGCCGTGCAGGAGATCAACCGCAGCATCGGCGAGATGCGCGACCTGACCGCCCGGATCGAGGCCGCGGTCGGCGACATCGCCGCGCGGGCCGCCGCCAGCGTCACCTCATCCACCTCGATGGGCGCGACGACGGCGAAGGTCGAGCAGTCGGCGACGAGCCTCGGCACCGCCGTCGAGGATTTTCTCGGGAAGGTCGCGGCCTGAGGCGGGGAGGGCCCCCGCCGTCCTCGCCCGCGGCTAGAGCACCTTGCCGGGGTTGAGGATGCCGCGGGGGTCGAGCACCGCCTTCACCTGCCGCATGATGTCCATGGCGACAGGGTCCTTCACGCCCGGCAGCAGGTCGCGCTTCATGCGGCCGATGCCGTGTTCGGCGGAGATCGAGCCGCCGAATTCGCCGACGATGTCGTGGACGATGGTCTGCACCGCGTCCCAGTGGTCGAGGAAGGCCGCCTTGTCCATGCCGACGGGCTGGCTGACGTTGAAGTGGATGTTGCCGTCGCCGAGATGGCCGAAGGGCACGGGGCGGCAGTCCGGCATGTAGGCGTGGCAGGCCGCCACCGCCTTCTCGATGAAGGCCGGCACGGCCGCGACCGGCACGGAGACGTCGTGCTTGATGGAGCCGCCTTCCATCTTCTGCACCTCGCTCATGCCCTCGCGCAGCCGCCAGAAGGCGTTGCGCTGGTCGATCGTGTCGGCGAGCGCGGCATCGGTGACGATACCCTCCTCGAAGCCGGCGGCGAGGATCTCCTCCAGCGTCTCGCGCAGGCCCGCGGCGGAGGCGGTGGAGAGCTCCATCAGGCAGTACCAGGGCGAGGCTTCCGCCAGCGGGTCGCGGGCACCGGCCAGGTGCCGCAGGACGAACTCGAAGAGGTTGCGCGGCATCAGCTCGAAGCCGGTGACCGAGGGCCCGGCACGCTCCTGCGCGGCGTTGAGGAGGGCGAGGCCCGCCTCGGGCGAGGGCACCGCCACCCAGGCCGCCTCGATGGAGCGCGGCGCCGGATAGAGCTTCAGCACCGCCGCCGTGATGATGCCGAGCGTGCCTTCGGCCCCCATGAACAGGTGCTTCAGGTCGTAGCCGGTATTGTCCTTCTTCAGGGTCCTCAGGCCGTGCCAGATGCGGCCGTCGGCCAGCACCACCTCGAGCCCGAGCACGAGGTCGCGCGCCATGCCGTAGGCGACCGCCTGGGTGCCGCCGGCATTGGTCGACAGGTTGCCGCCGATGGTGCAGGAGCCCTTGGAGCCGATGTTGAGCGGGAACAGCCGGCCGACCTCGCTCGCCGCGTCCTGCGCCTGCTGCAGCGTCACGCCGGCATCGACCGTCATCGTGTTGCCGGCGGGGTCGACGGCGCGCACCTGCGTCATGCGGTTCAGCGACAGGACGATCTCGGCGCCGGTCTCGTGCGGCACGTGGCCGCCGACGAGGCCCGTCGCGCCGCCCTGCGGCACCACGGGCGTGCCGGTCTCGTGGGCGAGCGCCATGACGGCCGCCACCTCGTCGGTCGATCCCGGCCGCACCACCAGCGAGGTGCGCCCGTGATAGAGGCTGCGGTCGTCGCGCAGATAGGGCGCCTGGTCGTTCGCGTCGGTGATGGCGTAGCGCGGGCCGACGATGGCCGCGAAGCGCTCGATCAGCGAGGCCGGCATGGGCGGGGCGAGGGCGGTGACGGCTTTCGGCAGCGGCATGGCGGGCGTTCCGGCGGCGGATCTCGAGGTCTCGGGGCGCCTATTGGCGCCGCGCGGGCGCGAGCGTCAACGGGTCCGAGCGGATGGCGGCGGTGAATTCGCCGCGAGGCGGCCGCAGGGTCTTTCGCAGGACCACGTTCAGCCCTATCTCTGGTGGCGGAGCTGCGACGTTCGTCAGGACACAAATTCCCCGGGGCCTTATCGATCTCATGGGAGCTGTCCCTGTCCTCGACCCTGGTCTTGGGTACACGGCACCCACCTACTTAGGTAGGTTCCCGGGATCGCTTGTCCAACGGCAGAGTGGCTCCACTTGATTTGCTGGCGGTGCGGCGATGGCAAGCCGCCGGCTGCCGCGCAGCTTCGGGCTCGATAGCCCACGCCTCCCGTTCCTGACACCCGAAGCTCCACCCGTCATGCCTGGCCTTGGGCCGGGCA
This sequence comes from Rhizobiales bacterium Ga0077556, assembly GCA_001464235.1. Lineage (GTDB taxonomy): Bacteria > Pseudomonadota > Alphaproteobacteria > Rhizobiales > Phreatobacteraceae > Phreatobacter. The sequence goes on from LNFH01000310.1 coordinate 12,662, forward strand.
TCCACGACTTGACCACCGCCTTTCGAGGAATTCGTGGATGCCCGGGATAAACCCGGGCATGACGGAGAGGGTGGTGGCCGGGATGGCCGCCTCATATCTCCGCCTCCGTCTTTCATGCCCCACCCGCACCCTCCCCGCTGCGCGGAGAGGGGGACTTCGACCTCCCGCATCGTCGACGATGGACGACCAAGCTCTATCGGCCGGGCACCGGCTGGGCTTGGCGCCACGGCGGGAGCAAGGACGCGACGCCGTGGTCCCCTCCCTGCGCGCAGCGCGGGGAGGGTGCGGGTGGGGCCTTGCCTGCTGCACCGTTCCCAAGGCAACCCCGGTGACACCCCGGCCGGGCTCCGCTACTTCTGCCTCATGACCGCTCCTACCAAGGCCGCCCTGCGCGAGGCCGCGCTCGCCCGCCGCGATGCCCTCGACCCCGCGTTCCGCATCGAGGCGGCGCTGACCCTCGCCGAGACCTTCCCGCTCGACGTCATCCCCGTGTCGGGCAAGGTCGTCTCCGGGTTCCTCCCCATCCAGTCCGAGATCGACGTCCGCCCGCTCATGGACCGCCTGCGCCGAGCCGGCGCGCGCCTGGCGCTTCCCGCCTTCCCCAACCGGAAGGGCCCGATGATCTTCCGCGAACTCGTCCGCGGCGCCGAGCTCGTGCCCATGGGCTTCGGCACCTATGGCCCGGGCCCCGAAGCGGCCGAAGTCGAGCCCGAGATCCTGCTCACGCCCCTCGCCGCCTTCGACGCGACGGGCAACCGCATCGGCTACGGCAAGGGCCACTACGACCAGGCGCTGGCTCGCCTCGATGCGCTGGCCCGCCGCACCGCCGTCGGCATCGCCTTCGCCTGCCAGGAGGTTGACGCCGTGCCGCACGAGCCTCATGACCGAAGGCTGGATTTCGTGCTCACCGACACCGGTTTCAGGACCTTCTGATGCGCCTCCTCTTCCTCGGCGACGTGGTCGGCAAGGCCGGCCGCACCGCCGTCACCGAAAAGCTGCCCGGTCTGATCGCGGACCTGAAGCTCGACTGCGTCGTGATCAACGGGGAGAACGCCGCCCACGGCTTCGGCATCACCGAGGCGATCTACGAGGAACTGCTGGATGCGGGCGCCGACTGCGTCACCCTCGGCAACCATTCCTGGGAGTCTTCATCGACCGCGCGCCGCGCCTCGTCAGGCCGGTGAACTATCCCGCCGGCACGCCCGGCCGCGGCGCGGCCCTGGTCGAGGCCAAGAACGGCGCGCAGGTGCTGGTGGTGAACGTCATGGGCCGCGTCTTCATGGACGCCATGGACGACCCCTTCGCGGCGGTGGAGCGCGAGGTGGAGGCAGCCCCCCTCGGCCGCGTGGCGGACGCCATCGTCGTCGACATCCATGCCGAAGCCACCAGCGAGAAACAGGTGATGGGTCACGTCCTCGACGGGCGCGTCTCGCTGGTCGTCGGCACCCACACCCACGTGCCCACCGCCGACCACCGCGTGCTCTCCCGCGGCACGGCCTTCCAGACCGACGTCGGCATGTGCGGCGACTATGACGGCGTCATCGGCATGGACAGGGCCGAACCGCTGCGGCGCATGCGCGAGAAGACGCCCGGCGGCAAGTTCGAGCCGGCCGGCGGCCCGGCCACGCTCTCCGGCATCATCGTCGACATCGGGGCCGACGGCCTCGCCACGGCCGTGACGCCGCTCAGGGTCGGCGGCGTGCTGGCGCCGACCTGATCAGGGGAACAGCGGCGCGCTCTCCGCTGCCCCGCCCGCCGCGAGGGCGAGCGGGCGGGCGACGAGCCCCACCGCCCTGAGGTCTGCGACGAGGTCGAGGAATCCGCCCCGCGCGGCGTCGCCAGAAAAGGCGACCACCGTCACGTGGCGGCCCGCGCCGTCGACGCCGCGGGCGAGGAGCGTCGCCGCTCCGCCCAGCGCCATCGCGGCGAGGCGCTGCATCAGGACAGCCTGGACCTCGGCCGCCGCGGGCGGCACCTCCAGGAGAAGCGCCGGCCCCGCCATGGCTCAGCCGTTCCGGAAGAGGTAGCTATAGCCGTTGATCGCCGGCACGCCGCCGAGATGGGCGTAGAGCACCTTCGAGCCCTTGGGGAAGAAGCCCTTCTTCACCAGGTCGATCATGCCCTGCATGGATTTCCCCTCGTAGACGGGGTCCGTCAGCATGCCCTCGAGCCGGGCCGACAGGCGGATCGCCTCCACCGTCTCGGGCGAGGCGAGGCCGTATTCGGGATAGGCATAGTCCTCGTTCAGCACGATGTCGGCGTCGGTGATGGCACGGCCGAGGCCGACGAGGTCGGCGGTGCGCTCGGCGATGCGCTTGATCTGCGCCCGCGTCTCCTTCGGTGTCGCCGAGGCGTCGATGCCGATGACGCGGTCGGCGCGGCCGTCGGCGGCAAAGCCCACCACCATGCCGGCCTGCGTCGAGCCGGTGACCGAGCAGACGACGATGTAGTCGAAGGCGAAACCGAGTTCGGCCTCCTGCGCCCGCACCTCCTCCGCGAAGCCGACGAAGCCGAGACCGCCGAGCTTGTGGTCGGAGGCGCCCGCGGGAATGGCGTAGGGCTTGCCGCCCTTGGCCTTCACGTCCTCCAGGGCGTTCTCCCAGCTCTCCTTGAACTCGATTCCGAAGCCCTCGTCGACGAGTTCCACATGGGCGCCGAGGATGCGGCTCATCAGGATGTTGCCGACGCGGTCGTAGACGGCGTCGTTCCAGTTCACCCAGCTCTCCTGCACGAGGCGGCACTTCATGCCGAGCTTGGCGGCGACGGCCGCCACCTGGCGGGTGTGGTTCGACTGCACGCCGCCGATGGTGACGAGCGTGTCGCAGTTCTGCTGGATCGCCTCGGGGATCAGATATTCGAGCTTGCGCAGCTTGTTGCCGCCGAAGGCGAGGCCGCTGTTGCAGTCCTCGCGCTTGGCCCAGAGCTCGACGCCGCCGCCGAGATGGGCCGAGAGCCTGTCCAGCTTCTCCAGCGGCGAGGGGCCGAAGGTCAGCTTGTGGCGGGGATAGCGGTCGAGTTTCAGCGCAGTGGCCATGGCGGCATCTCCGGAGCGTGGGCGGAGGCGGCCACCGGCAGCCGTCCGATGGGCCATGATGGTGAGCCATCCGGCGTCGCCCGGGGTTGCGAAGTTGCACAAGAATTGCATCGGTCGTTGCGCCAAAACCTGCCGGAAGCGCAATCCAGATGAAGAAGCCGCAAACCTCACGCAATCCGAAGTCGCAGGTTGCCGCACCGCCGCCGGAGCCGCTGGATCGCATCGACCGGAAGATCCTCAACCGGCTGCAGCGCGACGCCGCCATTCCGAACCAGGACCTCGCCGAACAGGTCGGCCTGTCGCCGGCCCCGACCTCCCGCCGCGTCCGCCGGCTGAAGGACGAGGGCTACATCGCCCGCGAGGTGGCCCTCGTCGATCCGGCCCGCGTCGGCTCGACGCTCATCGCCTTCGTCTCGGTCGAACTCGACCGCCAGCGCGAGGACGTGCTGCGCTCCTTCGAGCGGCACATCTCGACCCAGCCGGAGGTGCAGCAGTGCTACTTCGTCACTGGCGAGACCGACTACATGCTCATCGTCGTCTGCCGCGACATGGACCACTACAACGACTTCGTCCGCCAGGTCCTCGCCCAGGAGCACAACATCAAGCGCTTCCGCTCGAGCTTCAACCTCCAGCGCATCAAGTTCGACACGGGGATCTATCTGGAGGAGTGACCGGCCGTGCTGGAGGCTGTCCCGCCTCCTGTGCTATCGTGGCACTATGAAGACCGTGACGGTGTCCATCGACGATGAGACCTATCGGCGCGCCGAAGCCAAGGCCGCCGCGCGGAACACCTCGGTCGATGGTCTCATCACCGATCTTCTCAATGGCCTGCGCGACACCCCCGAGCGCGACTGGACTAAGCCAGCGCCGCCTGAGGAGTTCGAGCGGCTCAAACGGCTGGAGGAGGAGACGCGGAAGCAGATCGTGGGATTTGACACGTCCGATCTGCTGTCGCGCGACCAGATCTACGACCGCCGGTCGTGACCTTGCGGTTCCTCGATACGAACATCCTCGTCTATTCGCTCAGCCGGACACCGGAAGACCAGTGGAAGCGGGCCAGGGCCCACGCGGTTCTCCAGGAGGGCGGCAATGCTCTGTCGGTGCAGGTTCTGCAGGAATTCTACGTCCAGGCCACCCGGCCTTCCGCGCGTCACCTCATCAGCCACGAGCAGACATTGGTCATCATCGCTGAATGGAAACGTTTTCCGGTACAGCCGATGACGTTGGAGGTGCTCTTCGAGGCATTCCGGATCAAGGCGCTGACCGGCTTTTCCTACTGGGACAGCGCCATACTCGCCGCGGCCCGGGCTCTCGGCTGCGACACGGTGCTGACCGAAGACCTCAGCCACGGGCAGGTCGTCGAGGGAATGAGGATCGTGAACCCGTTTCTCCCCGCCGCTTGACCCCCCATCCGCTTCCCCCTAATCCGCACCCCATGTCGCACAACACCTTCGGCCACCTGTTCCGCGTCACCACCTTCGGCGAGAGCCACGGCGTGGCGCTCGGCTGCGTCGTCGACGGCTGCCCGCCGCGCATCCCGCTGACGTCGGAGGACATCCAGGCCGATCTCGACCGCCGTCGGCCCGGCACCTCGCGCTTCACCACCCAGCGCCGCGAGCCGGACGCGGTGAAGATCCTCTCCGGCGTCATGGTGGACGACGACGGCGTCCAGGTGACCACCGGCACGCCCATCGCGCTGATGATCGAGAACACCGACCAGCGCTCGAAGGACTATTCCGACATCAAGGACAAGTTTCGCCCCGGTCATGCCGACTTCACCTACGAGGCGAAATACGGCATCCGCGACTATCGCGGCGGCGGGCGCTCCTCCGCGCGCGAGACGGCGGCCCGCGTCGCCGCCGGCGCCATCGCCCGCAAGGTCGTGCCGGGCCTCGTCGTGCGCGGCGCCCTGGTCCAGATGGGCCCGCATGGCATCGACCGCGACAAGTGGGACTGGGACCAGGTCGGCGCCAACCCGTTCTTTTGTCCCGACGCCGACAAGGCCGCCTTCTACGAGACCTATCTCGACGGCATCCGCAAGGCCGGCTCCTCCATCGGCGCGGTCATCGAGATCGTCGCGGAGGGCGTGCCGGCCGGCCTCGGCGCGCCGATCTACGGCAAGCTCGACGCCGAGATCGCCGCGGCCCTCATGGGCATCAACGCGGTGAAGGGCGTCGAGATCGGCTCGGGCTTTGCGTCCGCCGCGCTGACCGGCGAGGAGAACGCCGACGAGATCCGCATGGGCAACGACGGCGCCCCGCTGTTCCTGTCGAACCACGCCGGCGGCATCCTCGGCGGCATCTCGACGGGGCAGGCGGTGGTCGCCCGCTTCGCCGTGAAGCCGACCTCGTCCATCCTCACGCCGCGGCTCACCATCGACAAGACGGGCGGCGAGACCGACATCCTCACCAAGGGGCGCCACGACCCCTGCGTCGGCATCCGTGCCGTGCCCGTCGGCGAGGCCATGGTCGCCTGCGTCATCGCCGACCACTACCTGAGGAACCGCGGCCAGAACGGGTGAATCGAGGCGTCCTGCATCAGCCTCGGGGGACGCACGTCACGGATGCAATCTGTTCACCCCTGCCGAATTGCACGGCTGCATCGGCAGAATTTCAGTTTGACTGAAAGTCGCTCCCTCGCCATTTTCCCCCCATGAAGCTCGACACCTGGCTCGCCCGTGCCGGCATGACTCGGCTGGCCTTTGCCCGCCGGCTCGGCGTCTCGCCCGCCACCATCACGGCGCTCTGCAACGGCGACGCGCCGTGGATGTCGCGCGAGACGGCCCAGCGCATCGCCGAGCTCACGGCGGGGGCCGTCACACCCAATGATTTCATCGGCCTGAAGGGGCCGCGAGACGAGGAGAGAACCATGCTCGAAGCCGCCGAACGCGTGAAGGCCGCCCTCGACGCCTTCGCCAAGGGGCAGATCGTCGTGGTGACCGACGACGACGACCGCGAGAACGAGGGCGACCTCATCGTCGCCGCCTCGCTCTGCACGCCTGAGCAGATGGCCTTCATCGTCCGCCACACCTCCGGAATCGTCTGCACGCCGCTGACCCTGCAGGAGGCGCAGCGCCTGCGCCTCGACCCCATGGTCTCCTCCAACGACAGCCCCCACGGCACGGCTTTCACCGTTTCCGTGGACTACAGGCACGGCACCACCACCGGCATTTCCGCCGATGACCGCACGGCAACCGTGCGGGCGCTGGCCAACCCCAATGTCGGCGCCGTCGACTTCGTCCGCCCTGGCCACATCTTCCCGCTCATCGCCAAGGAGGGCGGAGTGCTCATGCGCTCCGGCCACACGGAAGCGGCGGTGGACCTCTGTAAGCTCGCGGGGCTCCCGCCCATCGGCGTCATCTGCGAACTGGTCAACGACGACGGCACGGTCACCCGCGGGCCCCAGGTCACCGCCTTCGCCGAGAAGAACGGGCTGCTGATGGTCTCGGTCGCCGACCTCATCAAGTACCGCCAGGCCCGCGACCGGCTGGTGGAGCGTGCCGGCGAGTTCCCCATCGAGACGCCCTACGGGCCGGCGCGGGGCATCGCCTACCGCACGCCCTACGACCGGGTGGAGCATCTCGCCCTCGTCTTCGGCGAGATCGACGAGGCCGGCGCCACCCTCGTGCGCCTGCACCGCGAGACCGTGCTGCGCGACGTCTTCGGCAAGAACCGCTCGACCGATGCGGCGATGAAGACGCTCGCCCAGAAGGGCGGCGTGCTCATCTACCTGCGCGACGGCACGGCCGGCGTGCCGGCCCAGTCGCTGGCCGCCACCGCCCCCGCGCCCGACATCCACGAGAGCCACGGCTCGGCCAAGCTGCGCGACGACCAGTGGCGCGAGATCGGCCTCGGCGCCCAGATCCTGCGCGACCTCGGGGCCAACCGCATCCGGCTGCTCGCCTCGAAGACCCGCCACTATGTCGGACTCGGCGGCTTCGGCATCGAGATCGTCTCGACGGAGATGCTGGAGGGGTAGGGCGTTCGCGCGGTGCTGTCTCTCTTCACCTCTACCCGGCGGGGAGAGGTCGGCGCAAAGCGCCGGGAGAGGGGCGCCGCTGGTGAGTTATGCCCCACCCTTACCCTCCCCTCTGACGAGGGGAGGGGGACCAGGGCCGCCAGTCCGTTCTGGTTGGCTGCGCCTGGCCCGACCGTCCCGACGATGCGCGACGTCGTAGTCTCCCTCCCCTCGTCAGAGGGGAGGGTAAGGGTGGGGCCGAAGTCGTACCCACCAACCAAAGCGAAAAACTACTTCCGCGTCATGAAGGCCATGAAGGCCTGCTTCGCCTCGTCGCCCTTGAGGAGCTCGGCGAAGAGCGCGCCTTCCTCCTCCATGCGGGCGCGGATCTCCTCCGCGCCCTTGCGCATCAGCCGGCGCGAATGGGCGAGCGCGATGGGCGGCTTGGAGGCGAGCTTCGTCGCCACCGCCAGCGCCTTGGCCTCGATCTCGTCGGAGGAGACCACGGCGTTGACGAGGCCCATCTCCGCCGCCTCCTTCGCGCCGAAGGGTTCGGCCAGCATCAGGTACTCCGTCGCCTTCTTCATGCCGGCGAGCCGCGGCAGCAGCAGCGATGAGGCCGCCTCCGGCACCAGGCCGAGATCGACGAAGGGCATGCGGAACATGGCCGCCGGGCTCGCATAGGCGAGGTCCATGTGCAGCACCATGGTGGTGCCGATGCCGATGGCGAGGCCGTCCACCGCGGCGATCATCGGCACCTCGACGGTCGCCAACGCCCGGATGAAGTCGCCCGCCGGCGAGCCGGCCGAAGCCCCGCCCGTCGAGCGCTGCATGAAGTCGGCAATGTCGTTGCCCGAGGTGAAGACGCCGGGACCGCCGGCGAAGACGACGGCGCGCGTGCCCTCGGCCGCCGCGTTCTCGATGACGCCGCGCATCGTGTCGTACATGGCGCCGGTCAGCGCGTTCTTCTTGTCGAACCGGTTCATGCGCACCAGCACCACGCCCTTGTCGTGACGGGTGATCGTCACGTGGTCGGTGCCGGCCTGCGGGGAGATGCCGTCCATGGCGATGGTCCTCAGCTCGCGAGCGGAATGTCGAGATCGGTGACGGACTGGCCGCCGGAGACGATGGAGGCGCCGAGCCCCGGCGCCGCGGTGGCGAGGTTCTCGGCGAAGAAGCGGGCGAGCCCCAGAGCCTCGGCGCGCGCGGTCTCCGAGGCGCCGTTGCCGCGCAGCCTCAGCGCCTTCTGGGCGAGCGAGGTGCCGCCCAGCGCCAGCCCGAACAGCCGCGCATAGGGGGTCGCGCCGGCCTGTGCGTCGGCGGGGTCGGAGGCGAGCGCCGCGAGCAGGTGGCGGGTCGAGGCCTCGAGGGCATCGACGGCTTCGCCGAGCCGCGCCGCGGTCTGGCCGAAGCCCTCGGCGTTCGAGCCCTTCACCTCGGCCACGATGCCGCGCATGCGGCTGATCTCGGCAGCCACCAGCGCGCCGCCGTCGATGCCGATCTTGCGGCTGACGAGGTCGATGGCCTGGATGCCGTTGGTGCCCTCGTAGATGGCGTAGATGCGCGCGTCGCGCATGTGCTGCGCGGCGCCCGTCTCCTCGACGAAGCCCATGCCGCCGTGGACCTGCACGCCGAGGGAGGCGACCTCGTTGCCGATGTCGGTGGCATAGGCCTTGGCGATGGGGGTGAGGAGCGAGGCCCGGGCGTTGCCGGCCTTGCGTTCCTCCGGGGTGCGGCCGAGATGGGCGCGGTCGATCTCGGCGGCGAGCATGTAACAGATGGCCCGCGATGCAAGCGTCGAGGCCCGCATGGTCGCGAGCATGCGCTTGACGTCGGGGTGCTCGATGATCGGGCTCATACCCTCGGCCTCCCAGCCGGGCGCCTTGCCCTGGCGGCGCTCCGCGGCGAAGGCCAGCGCCTTCTGCGTGGCGCGCTCGGCGATGGAGACGCCCTGCAGCGCCACGGCGAGGCGGGCATTGTTCATCATCGTGAACATGGCCATGAGGCCGCGGTTCTCCTCGCCGACCAGCCAGCCGATGGCGCCGCCCTCGTCGCCATAGACCATGGTGCAGGTGGGCGAGGCATGAACGCCGAGCTTGTGCTCGATGGAGGCGCAGCGGACATCGTTGCGGGCGCCCAGCGAACCGTCGTCGTTGACGAGGAACTTCGGCACCAGGAAGAGCGAGATGCCCTTGGTGCCGGGAGGCGCGTCGGGCAGGCGGGCGAGGACCAGGTGGACGATGTTCTCCGTCAGGTCGTGCTCGCCATAGGTGATGAAGATCTTCGAGCCGGTGATGCGATAGGTGCCATCGTCGGCGCGCTCGGCGCGGCTGCGCAGCGCCGAGAGGTCGGAGCCGGCCGAGGGCTCCGTCAGGTTCATCGTGCCCGTCCATTCGCCGGAGATCATTTTCGGCAGGTACTTGGCCTTCAGCTCCGGCGAGGCATGGGCCTGCAGCGCCTCGATGGCGCCCTGGGTGAGCAGCGGCCCGAGGCCGAAGGCGCCGGAGGCGGCGTTCCACATCTCGAGGCAGGCGGAGTTGATGACGCAGGGCAGGCCCTGGCCGCCGAGCGCTTCCTCGGCCATCAGCCCGTTCCAGCCGGCGGCGGTCCAGTCGGAATAGACCTCCTTCCAGCCATGCGGCATGGTGACGGTGCCGTCATGGAAATGGGCGCCCTCGCGGTCGCCGACGCGGTTCAGCGGTGCGATGCGTTCACCGGCGAACTTGCCGGCCTCCTCGAGGATGGCGGTGATGTCGTCGAGGCCGAGGTCGCCATAGAGACCTTCGGCGAGCGCTTGTTCGAGACCGGCAGCATGCTTGAGGGTGGCGATCATGTCGGCGACGGGCGCACGATAGGGCATGGGATATCCTCCGGTCGGACTAGGTTCTAGGTCTGACCCGGCCCAGCGGCAAGGACGCCGGTTGGCGGATCGTTGGAGGGGGCGCGAGGCGCCGTGCCCGTCGGACGGGTTGCACTCGGGTCATGCAGAACGTCCTCGGGTCCGAGTGGTGAGTTTCACCGTCGGCCGTGCTAAGCGCCGCCCATGACGACCCTCACGACTCATCGCCTCGATGCGGACGCCGCCGGCATCGCCGAGGCGGGGCGCCTGCTGCGCGCGGGCCGCCTCGTCGCCTTCCCCACCGAGACGGTCTACGGCCTCGGGGCGGATGCCACCGACGGCCGGGCGGTCGCCGCCATCTACGCGGCCAAGGGCCGGCCGAGCTTCAACCCGCTGATCGCCCACGTGGCGACGGTCGGCGAGGCGCTGGCGCTCGGTGCCTTCGACGCCGCCGCGACCGCGCTCGCCCGCGCCTTCTGGCCCGGGCCGCTGACGCTGGTCGTCCCCGTCGCTCCGGGCGGTGCCGTTTCCGATCTGGCGCGCGCCGGCCTCGACACGGTCGGCCTGCGTGTGCCGAGCCACCCGGTGGCGCAGGCCCTGCTCGCCGCCGCCGGCCGCCCCGTCGCCGCGCCCTCCGCCAACCGCTCCGGCCATGTCAGCCCGACCACCGCGGCCCATGTCCTCGCCGATCTCGACGGGCGCATCGACGCCGTGATGGACGGCGGTCCGACCGACGTGGGCGTGGAATCGACCATCGTCGCCTGCCTCGGTGGCGATCCGGTCCTGCTCCGTCCGGGCGGCGTCCCCCGCGACGCGATCGAGGCGGTGATCGGCCGGCCTCTCGCTGCCGCCACCGGCGAGGCGACCATTGCGCCGGGCATGCTCGCCTCCCACTACGCGCCGGATGCGGCCATGCGGCTCGATGCGACGGCCCCCGGGCCCGGCGAGGCGCTGCTCGCCTTCGGGCCCGTCGTCCCACCCGGCGCGGCCGAGGTCCTCAACCTGTCGCCGACGGGCGATCTCGCCGAGGCCGCCGCCAATCTCTTCGGCCACCTGCGCCGGCTCGACGCCTCCGGCGCCCGGCGCATCGCGGTCATGCCCATCCCGTCCGAGGGTCTGGGGGAGGCCATCCGCGACCGCCTCGCCCGCGCCGCCGCGCCCCGGGACGCGTAGCGGCGTCCTCCGTCAGCGGGCCGGCCAGCTCCAGGCGGGCGGATCCAGATCGGGTGTCCGCGTCTCGCCGAAATCCTTCTCGAGATTGACCCGCACCGCATGCCGACCGAGCGCCTCGACCAGGGCGCCCGCATGCGAGACGACGATGACCTGCGTGCTGGTCGCCGCTTTCGCGATGAGCCGCGCCAGCGGTGGCAGAAGGTCCGGATGCAGGCTCGTCTCCGGTTCGTTCAGGATCATGAGCTCGGGCGGCCGCGGCGACAGGAGGGCTGCCGCGAGCAGGAGATAGCGCAGCGTGCCGTCCGAGAATTCCGCCGCCTTCAGCGGGCGCAGCAGGCCGTGCTGGCGAAGCTCGACCTCGAAATAGCCGTCGGGTGCGCTGATCTCGAGCCGGGTTCCCGGGAAGGCGTCCTCGATGGTGGCGGCGAGGTCGTCGGGGCTGCCGATCTCGCGAATGGTCTGCAGCGCCGCCGCGAGGTCGGCTCCGTCGCTCGCCAGCACCGGCGTGTAGGTGCCGACCTGCGGTCGACGCGCCGGCGCATCGCGGTCGGTCCGCAGGTGGTCGTAGAACCGCCAGGACCGCATGCGTTCGCGCAGTGTCAGGAGCTCCACCGCGTCGCGCGGATCGGCGGCGTGGGTCATCATGCTGTCGAAGGGTTCCAGCGTCCTCCAGACGTCCCGCCACTGTCCCGCGTCGTCGCGGATGCGCACCAGGGGCCCGCGGCGTTCGGCGAACAGGCTGTTGCGGGTGAGCCTGGGGCCGGTCCACAGGCTCTCCGTCTTGATCTGCGGGTCGCGGCCGAACAGCGTTCTGTCGGAGACGATCGGCAGGCCGAGGTCGATCGCATAGCCGTAGTCGTCGCCGGCAAAGCCCAGCCGCAGGCTGATGGGCTGCGACCGGCGCGTGCCCTGGACGGGGTGGATCCCCGCCTTGACCTCCCGGGAGAAGCTCTCGGGGCCTGCCCAGAGCGTCGAGGAGAGCCCCCCTTCGGCGGCGAGTGATTGCACCACGCGCCCCTGGGCGGTGTCGGCGAGAAGGCGGAGCGAGCGGTAGAGGCTCGACTTGCCGGCGCCGTTGGCCCCGGTCACCACGGTCAGTGGCCCGAGCTCGATGACGATGTCGCGGAGCGACCGGTAGCCGGCGACGGCGAGGTGGGAGATCATGGCAATCGTCACGAAATGGCTTTGAAACGCCCGGATCGTAACGAGCCCGGCCGGCCTGTCGAGGCGCCCTGGCCGCTGTGGTTACCGCGTGAACGTCGCCACCAGCTCCACATGCGCCGACCAGGTGAACTGGTCGACCGGCGTCACCGTGCCGAGTTTCCAGCCGCCGGCGGCGAGGAGGCAGGCGTCGCGGGCGAAGGTCGAGGGGCTGCACGACACCGCGACGATGCGGCCGATGTCGGCCTTGGCGAGGAAGGCCGCCTGCGCCTCTGCCCCCGCCCTCGGCGGATCGAAGACCACCGCGTCGAGGCCCTTGAGGTCGGCGACGAGCAGCGGTCGGCGGAAGAGGTCGCGCGTCTCCGCCTGGATCGGCTTCAGGCCCGAGGCCATGCGCACGGCCTGGGCGAGGGAGGCGACGGCGCCGGCATCGGAATCCACCGCCCGGACCTTGGCCTGGCGCGCCAGCCTGAGGGCGAAGGGGCCGACGCCGCAGAAGAGATCGGCGACCGCCTTCGCCTTGCCGACGCCGGCGAGCACGAGTTGCGCGAGGGCCTCCTCGCCCGCCTCCGTCGCCTGCAGGAAGGCGCCGGGCGGCAGCGGCACGCGGTGGCCGTCGACCAGGACGGCGGGCGGCTCGCGCTGCATGAGGAGGTCGCCGTGGTTGGTGAGGCGCGCGAGGCCGGCCGCGTTGGCCGCCTCCATCAGCCGCAACCGGTCCTTCTCGCCGAGCTTGCCGGGCCCGCGCAGCTCCATGTCGAGGCCCTGAAGCGTGGCGGTGACCTGGATGTCGATGGGCTTGCCCACGCCCTCCAGCGCGCGCACCACCAGCCGTGCCGCCGGCAGCGCCTTGTCCAGCGAGGGCGCCAGCAGCGGGCAGGCCTCGATCGCGACGATGGCGTGGCTGCGGGCGGCGGTGAAGCCGACCTCGAGCCGGGTCCCCGCGCCGCGGCGGGCGTGGAAGGTGACGCGCCGCCGGCCGGTTCCGCGGGCGTCGATGGTCGGCGCCACCTCCGGCTGCAGCCCGTGCTGGGCGAGGGTGGCAATGACCGACTGGCGCTTCCAGGCGAGATAGGGCGCATCCGCCCAGTGCTGCAGGGCGCAGCCGCCGCAGGTGCCGAAATGTGGGCAGGGCGGTGTCACCCGGTCGGGGCTGGGCGTGACGATGCGGGACGGGACGACGCGCTCCTCGGCGCCCTCCACCTCAACCAGCTCGCCGGGCAGCGTGAAGGGCACGAAGCGCCCCTCGGCGACGCCGTCGCCGCGATGGCCGACATGGGAGATGGTCAGGCGCGTGGTCATGTCATCGTCCGATCCGTCGGGAAGGCGGACGGGGAGGGCCCCACCCGCACCCTCCCCTCGCTGCGCGAGGAGAGGGGGACTGCCACGTCTGCTTGTTTCACACCCGTCGCGCCAGGCACCAAGGGAAAAGAACCGGGCGCGGCGTGGAAGTCCCCCTCTCCTTGGAGCGGAGCGACAAGGGGAGGGTGCGGGTGGGGCTTGTCAGCCTTCACGGCCGCACCCCGTGTATCAGGAATTCGCGGTTGCCGTCCCCGCCGGCGATCGGGCTGTCGACGAGGCCGCCGATGCGCCAGCCGAGGCGCTCGGCTTCAGACTTGATGCCGGCGACCGCCGCCTCCCGCGCCGCGACGTCGGTGACGATGCCGTTCTTGCCGACATGGCCTCGGCCGACCTCGAACTGCGGTTTCACCAGCGCGATGAGCTCGGCCTCCGGCGCCAGCAGTCCGGTCACCGCCGGCAGCACCAGCCTCAGCGAGATGAAGCTGACGTCGATGACCGCGAGGTCGGGCGTGGCCGGCAGTTCCGCCGGCGTCAGGCGCCGGATGTCGGTCGCCTCCATCAGCGTGACGCGGGGATCGCCCCGCAGGCTGCCATGGAACTGGTCGCGGCCGGTGTCGACCGCGATGACCCGCGCGGCGCCTTCGGTCAGCAGGACATGGGTGAAGCCGCCCGTCGAGGAGCCGACGTCGAGGCAGGTCCGGCCGCCGGGCCTCGCCGAGAAGGCCGTGAGCGCTGCGGCGAGCTTCATCCCGCCGCGCGACACCCACGGGTGCGGCGACTCGGCGGTGATGGCGGCGGTGGACGGGATTTCCTCGGAGGCCTTGCGCACCGGCCGGCCGTCGGCGGTGACGAGGCCGGCCGCGATCGCCGCCTGGGCTTTGGCGCGGCTGTCGAAGAGGCCGCGCTCCACCAGCAGGAGGTCGGCCCGCAGCCGCCGCGGGCTCAAGCCCTCAGCGCCCCGGTTCCGGCCTGCACGGCCTCGCGGCCGAGCGCCTCGAAGACCTTGGCGACGATGCCGCGCGCGTCGAGCCCGCAGCGCGCATAGAGCGCCTCCGGCTTGTCGTGGTCGAGATAGACGTCCGGCAGCACCATGGAGCGGACGCGGCAGGCGCCGTCGAGCAGGCCGCGGTCGGCCAGCGCGTGGAGGACGAAGGAGCCGAAACCGCCGACGGAGCCTTCCTCCACGGTGATCAGCACCTCGTGCTCGCGGGCGAGACGGGTGACGAGATCGATGTCGAGCGGCTTGGCGAAGCGGGCGTCGGCGACCGTCGTCGACAGGCCGAGCGCGCCGAGGTCCTCGGCCGCCTTGAGGCATTCGGCGAGGCGGGTGCCGAGGGAGAGCAGCGCCACCCGCGAGCCCTCGCGGACGATGCGGCCCTTGCCGATGGGAAGCGGCACGCCCTCCGTCGGCAGCTCCACGCCGACGCCCTCGCCGCGCGGATAGCGGAAGGCGATGGGGCCTGAATCATGGACCGCGGCGGTCGCCACCATGTGCACCAGCTCGGCCTCGTCGGCCGCCGCCATCACCGTCATGTTCGGCAGGCAGCCGAGATAGGCCACGTCGAAGGAACCGGCATGGGTCGCCCCGTCGGCGCCGACGAGGCCGGCCCGGTCGATGGGGAAGCGGACGGGAAGGTTCTGGATGGCGACGTCGTGCACCACCTGGTCGTAGGCGCGCTGCAGGAAGGTCGAGTAGATGGCGCAGAACGGCCGGTAGCCTTCGCTCGCGAGCCCCGCCGCGAAGGTGACGGCGTGCTGCTCGGCGATGCCGACATCGAAGGTGCGGGCGGGATAGGCCTTCTCGAAGATGTCGACGCCGGTTCCCGACGGCATGGCGGCAGTGATGGCGACGATCCGGTCGTCCTTCGCCGCCTCCTTCACCAGGCTCTCGCCGAACACCTTGGTGTAGCTCGGCGCATTGGCCTTGGCCTTCACCTGCGCACCGGTGACCACGTCGAACTTCGCCACGGCGTGCAGCTTGTCCTCGGTCTCCTCGGCGGGGCCGTAGCCCTTGCCCTTCTGGGTGACGACATGGACGAGGATCGGGCCGAAATCGGCGTCGCGGACGTTCTTCAGGACGGGGAGAAGGTGGTCGAGATTGTGCCCGTCGATGGGGCCGACATAGTAGAAGCCGAGCTCCTCGAACAGCGTGCCGCCGGTGACGAAGCCGCGCGCGTGCTCCACCGCGCGGGTGACGGTGCGGTCGATGGTCCGGCCGAGCCGCTTGGTCAGCTGCTTGCCGATGTCGCGCAGCTTCAGATAGGTCTTACCCGAGGCGAGACGGGCGAGATAGGCCGACATGGCGCCCACCGGCGGGGCGATGGACATGTCGTTGTCGTTGAGGATGACGATCAGCCGCTCGTGCCGGGCGCCCGCATTGTTCATCGCCTCGTAGGCCATGCCCGCCGACATGGCACCGTCGCCGATGACGGCGATGACCGCGTTGGTCTTCCCCGACAGGTCGCGCGCCACCGCCATGCCGAGACCGGCCGAGATGGAGGTGGAGGAATGGGCGGCCCCGAACGGGTCGTATTCGCTCTCGGACCGCCGCGTGAAGCCCGACAGGCCGCCGCCCTGGCGCAGGGTGCGGATGCGATCGCGGCGTCCGGTGAGGATCTTGTGCGGATAGGCCTGGTGGCCGACGTCCCAGATGATGCGGTCGGCCGGCGTGTCGAACACGTAGTGGAGGGCCGTGGTCAGCTCGATCACGCCGAGGCCGGCGCCGAGGTGCCCGCCGGTGACGGACACGGCCGAGATGGTCTCGGCGCGCAGCTCTTCGGCGACCTGCTTGACCTGATGTTCGGGCAGCTTGCGGAGATCGGCGGGAATGCGGATCGTGTCGAGCAGGGGCGTGGCTGGGCGGTCTGTCACTCGTGTCACCGGCATGTGGCGGGACGGATCAATGCGGCATTCAAGGGCGTCGAGGGGTACACCACCGCACATGGCGGCGCAATGCAGCGGGGGGAGGGCGGCCGATTGGCGCAGCCGTGTCCTGCGCGCGGCGGCGTTGCGTGCCGTCCCGGCCCTTCATAGATGCAGGATTGTGAATGTCATGCGGGGGCACGACTGATGAGCAAGGACTATCCCGAGATCACCCGGGCTCTCTCGGCGGGGCTGCGCGACCTGCGCAAGGAGGCGGGCGAGATCATGGCCGGCTTCTCGACGCTGACCCAGGCCGCCATGAAGGACGGCGCGGTGCCGAAGAAGACCAAGGAGTTCATCGCCCTGGCGCTCGGCGTGGCGGCGCGCTGCGACGGCTGCCTCGGCTATCACGCCGAGGCGCTGGTCAAGCTCGGCGCCACCCGCCAGGAGGTGGCCGAGGTGCTCGGCGTCGCCATCCAGATGGGCGGCGGCCCCTCGCTCATGTACGCGGCCGACGCCTACACGGCCTTCCTGCAGTTCGAGGCGAAGGCGCAAGCTTCCACCTGACGGGTCATTCCGGAAGCGGAATGAACTCCTCCTCGTCGCCGGGCACGGTGTCGAAGCGCTTCTGCTTCCAGTCCTCCTTGGCCTGCTCCAGCCGCTCCTTCGAGGAGGAGACGAAGTTCCACCAGATGAGGCGCGGGCCGTCCATGGTCGCCCCGCCGCAGAGGATCAGGCGCGCCGGCGTCACCGCCGAGAGGGTGATGCGGTCGCCGGGGCGCAGCACCAGCAGCTG
>LNFH01000311.1 GCA_001464235.1 Rhizobiales bacterium Ga0077556
TGCCATGACGTTCGATCGCCTCGACCGCCGCGACCTGATGAAGGGTCTCGCCGCCGCATCGGGCCTCGCCATGCTGCCGCACGGGGCGGCGCAGGCCCAGGAGAAGGTGATCCGCTACGGCATTTCCATGGCCGACATTCCGCAGACCATGGGCCAGCCGGACCGCGGCGCCGGCGGCTACCAGTTCACCGGTCACACGCTCTACGATCCCCTCGTCGCCTGGGAGATGAACGTCGCCGACCGGCCGGGCAAGCTCGCCCCCGGCCTCGCCACCAGCTGGGCGACCGACCCCGCCGACAAGACCAAATGGGTCTTCCGGCTGCGCGACGGCGTCAAGTTCCACGACGGCTCCAGCTTCGACGCCGACGCGGTGGTGTGGAACCTCGAGAAGGTGCTGAACCCCCAGGCGCCGCATTTCGACCAGCGCCAGTCCTCGCAGGTCCGCGCCCGCCTGCCCTCGGTCGCCAGCTGGCGCAAGGTCGACGCCATGGCGGTGGAGATCACCACCAAGACGGTCGATTCCTTCTTCCCCTACCAGATGCTCTGGTTCCTGATCTCCAGCCCGGCGCAGTTCGAGAAGGTCGGACGCGACTGGCAGAAATTCGCGCTGCAGCCCTCTGGCACCGGGCCGTTCCGCCTCGGCCGCCTGCAGCCGCGCGAATTCGCCGAGCTGGTGCGCAATCCCGACTACTGGGACAAGTCCCGGCTCGCCAAGGCGGACCGCATCATCCTGTCCTGCCTGCCCGAGACCATCACCCGCACCAATGCCCTGCTCGCCGGCACGGTCGACTTCATCGAGACGCCGGCCCCGGACGTCATGCCGCGGCTGCGCCAGGCGGGCTTCCGCCTCATCGACAACGTCACCCCGCACGTGTGGAACTACCACCTATCCACCCTGCCGGGATCGCCCTGGACGGACGTCCGCGCCCGCAAGGCGGCGAACCTCGCCATCGACCGCGCCTCGGTGGTGGAGCTGATGGGCGGTCTCGCCAAGCCCGCCTACGGCCAGGTCGACCGGTCGAATCCCTGGTTCGGCAAGCCCGGCTTCGAGATCAAGTACGACGTCGACGGCGCCCGCAAGCTGATGCGCGAGGCCGGCTATTCCGCGTCGAACCCGCTGAAGACGCAGTTCATCATCGCCTCCTCGGGTTCGGGCCAGATGCTGTCGCTGCCGATCAACGAGCTCTGCCAGCAGATGTTCAAGGAGGCCTTCATCGAGATCGACTTCAAGGTCGTCGAGCTCGAGCCTCTCTACCAGGCCTGGCGCCAGGGCGCGGCGCACGAATCGCTGCGCGGCATCACCGCCAACAACGTCGCCTATCTCACCTCGGACCCGCTCTACGCCTTCATCCGCTTCTTCCATTCGGGCCAGGTCGCCCCGATCGGCGTCAACTGGGGCCACTACAAGAACCCGGAGGTCGATGCGCTGATCGACCAGGCGCTCGCCACCACAGCAGAAGCCGAGCAGAACGCGCTGATGGCGCGTGTCCACGAGAAGGTGGTCGACGATTCCCTCCTCGTCTGGGTCGCGAGCGCGAAGGTCTCGACCTACACCCAGGCCCAGCACTGGTTCCAGGACCTGACCACGCTGGGGTGAGACGGAGTACGGATTGTTCCCACCGGGGGAACATGATAGCTTCCCCTGATGCGGATCATTGCGCGCAGCACCCTCGTGGCGTTCGCCGATCGACATCCGTCGACGGCAGCGTCGCTGGATCATTGGCAGCGGATGGTCCGCAAGGCGAACTGGGCGACCCCGCAGGAGGTTCAGGTTGCCTTTTCCAAAGCCAAGGTGCTGAGCGGCGATAGGGTCACGTTCGAAGTGAGCGGCGGCGACTTCCGGTTGATCGTCGCCTTTCGTTTCGACCTGCAGATCGCCTTCGTGAAGTTCATCGGCACCCATGCCGAATATGACCGGATCGATGCGCTGACAGTGTCGCAGTACTAGGGAGGCCGCCTTGGACATTCGACCCATCAGGACCGACGAGGATCACCGCCGCGCACTCGGCGAAATCGAACGACTGTGGGACGCGGCGCCGGGATCGGCCGACGCGGATCGGCTCGACGTGCTCACAACCCTTGTCGAGCGCTACGAGGATGCCCGTCATCCCTTGCCGGCAGCCGATCCGGTTGAGACGATCAAGGCGCACATGGCCTGGACCGGCCGCAACCAGGCCGATCTCGCCGCCCTGCTCGGGTCGCGTGCCAGAGCCTCCGAGATCCTCTCGCGCAAGCGCACTCTGACCATGGAAATGGTCCGCAAGCTGACCAAGGTCTGGGGAATCCCGGCCGAGCCACTGATCGAGCCTTACGCGCCGGTCGCCGCGGCGTCCTAGCCAGCCCCGGCGACGGCGGGCGCCCCGGGCGCTCGATCAACCCTCACGCCGGCGGCGTATAGCCCTTCGGCAGGCGGGCGCGCTCGATCTGCGAGATGTCGCAGGCGACGTCGACCATGGCCGAGAAGTCGTTCTGCCCGTAGCCGCGGGCCCGCGCCTGGGAAAAGGCCTCCCGCGCTGCAGCCGCGACCGGAACCGGCACCCGCGCCGCATTGGCCGCCTGAATGATCAGCGTCAGGTCCTTGTGGGCGAGGTCGATGGAGAAGCCGGGCTCGGTGTCGCCCGCCAGCACCTTGTTCGGCCAGTTGACCTTGAGCTGCCCGTTGGTCGCCGTCGTCCCGTAGAGCACGTCCAGCGTCTTCACGAGGTCGAGGCCGAAGCGCTGCGACAGCGACAGGGCCTCGGCGTTGAGCTGGCAGAGGATGATGGCGAGGTAGTTGTTGACCAGCTTCATCCGCGTGCCGGCGCCGGGCCCGCCGGAATGGTGGATCGTCGTGCCCATGGCGTTGAGGAGCGGCAGCACGCGCTGGTAGTCCGCATCGTCCGCCCCCACCATGAACAGGCTCTGGCCGCGGTCGGCATGCCAGGCGAGGCGACCGATGGGCGCGTCGACGGCGGTCATGCCGCGACGCCGGGCCTCCTCGTGCAGGCGATCCGTGGTGTCCGGGTCGATGGTGGAGAGGTCGAGGATGAGCGTGCCGGGCCGGGCGTGGTCCAGCACGCCGCCGGGCGCCAGGATCACCTCCCCCACCTCCTTGCCGGTCGGCAGCACGGTGACGACGATGTCGCAGGCGGCGGCGATCTCGGCCGGCGTGCCGCGCTTGGCGCCGAGCGCCTCGAGCGCCGCGACGGGCGCCTCGACCACGTCGTGGACCATGAGCGAAAAGCCCTTGGTCTGCAGGTTCGAGGCCATGCCCCGACCCATCTTGCCCAATCCGATGAATCCGACCGTCATGCCTGTCCTCCCCATTGTCCGTCTTGTGTCGTTGCGACGGCGGCGTCATGGTCCGCCCCTCGCGAAGGACGCGGAGCCTAGCCAGCGGATGAACGCCTTGCACCCTCAAGCTTTGCATGCCTCGCCCGCCGGATGGCCGGGCGACATCTTTTCCGCCCTGAAGGCCGCCCGCGTCCGCCAGGTCGCCTATGTGCCGGACGGCGGCCACGCCGAGCTCATCCGCGCCGTCCATGCGGATCCGGCGATGGTCGCCATTCCGCTGACGACGGAAGAGGAGGGCGTCGCCCTCGTCTCCGGCGCCTGGCTCGGCGGCGACCGCGCCTGCCTGCTCATGCAGTCCTCCGGCGTCGGCAACTGCATCAACATGCTCTCGCTCGTCCGCAACATGGGCGGGCCCTTCCTCACCTTCGTGACGATGCGGGGCGAATGGGGCGAGTTCAATCCGTGGCAGGTGCCCATGGGCACGGGCACGCCCGACGCCTTCCGCCTGATGGGCGTGCACGTGCTGCGCGCCGACAGGCCCGAGGAGGTCGGCCCCGCTACCGCCGCCGGCATCCGCATGGCCTATGAGGGCGGCAGCGCCGTCGCCGTGCTCCTCGCCCAGCAGCTCATCGGCGCCAAGGTCTTCGTGAAATGAGCAAGCCCCTGAACCGCCTCGACCGCCGCGCCGTCGTCGCCCGCCTGCTGAAGGACCGCGGCGAGGCCATCGTCGTCACCGGCCTGGGATCCCCGACCTACGACGTCGCCGCGGTGGGTGACCACGACCGCAACGTCTATCTCTGGGGCGCCATGGGCGGCTGTGCCGTCATGGCCCTCGGCATCGCGCTCGCGCGTCCCGATACGCCCGTCATCGCGGTGACCGGCGACGGCGAGATGCTGATGGGGATCGGCTCCTTCGCCACCATCGCCATGCAGGCGCCGAAGAACCTCACCGTCGTCGTCCTCGACAACGGCCTCTACGGCGAGACCGGCGGCCAGGCGAGCCACTCGGTGGTCGCCGATCTCGCCGCCATCGCCGGCGCCTCCGGCATCGCCGATGCCCGGGCCATCGACGCCATGGGCGACGTCGAGACGCTCGCCGCACGGGCGACCGCGCTGGGCAACGGTCCCTGCGTCGCCGTTGTCAGGATCGAACAGGCGGAGCTCGAGCGGGTGCTGCCCACCCGCGACGGCCACGCCGTCCGCGCCCGTGTGCGCCAGTCCCTGGGGCTCTCGATCGACTGATGTTCTCGTCCGAGGAACTCGAGCGCTACGCCCGCCACATCGTCCTGCGCGAGGTCGGCGGGCCCGGTCAGCAGAAGCTGAAGGCGGCGCGGGTGCTGGTGATCGGCGCCGGCGGCCTCGGCGCGCCGCTGCTCCTCTATCTCGCCGCGGCCGGGGTCGGGACGATCGGCATCGTCGACGACGACGGCGTGGCCCTGTCGAACCTCCAGCGGCAGGTCATCCACCGCACCGAGGACGTCGACGTCCTCAAGACCGAGAGCGCGGCGGGCGCCATCCGCCGGCTCAACCCCCATGTCGAGGTCGTCGCCCACGTCACCCGGCTGACGGCGGCGAACGCCCGGGACCTCGTCCGCGGCTACGACATCGTCGCCGACGGCTCCGACAATTTCGCCACCCGCTATGCGGCCGCTGGTAACGGCGGCGGTGGGCACCTTCGACGCGACGCTCACGACGCTCCGCCCGCATGAGACGGCGGCCGACGGCACGCCGAACCCGACCTACCGCTGCCTCTTCCCCGACGCGCCGCCGCCGGGAACCGTCCCCTCCTGCCAGGAGGCGGGCATCCTCGGCGCGCTCACCGGCATCGTCGGCTCCATGATGGCCCTCGAGGTCGTGCGCGAGATCACCGGCTTCGGCGAGGCGCTCGTCGGCCGCCTCCTGATGATCGACACCCGCGCCATGCGCTTCGAGACGGTGCGCTATCGCTGGGACCCGGACAACCCGCTGAGCGGCGCGAACCGCTGACCGCCGGTTGATGAAAAGCACCGATTTCGCTAGATTTGGCGGATGGAACGGACCGAAATCCTCGATGTCCTGAAGCGAAACGAGGGCGAATTGCGCCGCCGCGGCGTTCGCCACGCCGCCCTGTTCGGTTCCCTCGCGCAGGGATCCGCATCGTCCTCGTCGGACATCGACATCCTCCTCGACATCGACGCGGCTTTCCCCATGGACGTGTTCGGCTATGCCGGCGTGGTCGGCTTCGTTCGTGACCTCTTCCCCGCTCCCGTGGACGTGGCCAATCGCGAGACTCTGAAGCCGCAGCTGCGCGCGGAGGTCGAGCGCGACGCGCTCTATGCCTTCTGACCGCAACCTCGCGGCGCTCTGCGACATGCGCGACAGCATCCCGTTCGCAATGGAATGGACGGTCGGCGCGACGGAGGACTCCCTCGCGGCCGACACACGGACGCTCTACGCCGTCATCCGCTGTCTTGAAATCATCTCGGAGGCCTCGCGCCGTCTCGACGAGCAGGTCCGGGCCCGCCACCCCGGTCAGCCCTGGCGCAACATCATGGGCTCCGGCAACATCTACCGGCACGACTATGACGACGTCGCCAGCCGCTTCGTCTTCGCGACCGTACGCGACCATCTGCCGGGGCTGTTGGCCGTCGTGAACGCGGAGATCGACCGGGTCGCTCCCTAGAGCATGCTCGGCAGCACGCGGTCCGGCGGCTTGTGGCCGTCCATGAAGGCCTTGATGTTGACGATGACCTTGTCGCCCATGTCGATGCGGCCCTCGATGGTGGCCGACCCCATGTGCGGCAGCAGCACCACCTTGCCGGCTTTCGCGAGCTTGATCAGCCGCGGATTGACCGCCGGCTCGCTCTCGAACACGTCGAGACCGGCGCCGGCGAGGTCGCCCGCCTCGATCATCCGCGTCAGAGCCACCTCGTCGATGATCTCGCCGCGGGCGGTATTGACGACGAAGGCCTCCTTCTTGAGGAGCTTCAGCCGCCGTGCCGACAGCAGGTGGTAGGTCGCCGGCGTGTGCGGGCAGTTCACCGAGACGATGTCCATGCGGGCGAGCATCTGGTCGAGGCTCTCCCAATAGGTGGCGTCCAGCGCCTGCTCGACCTTCTCGGGCAGGCGGCGGCGGTTGTGATAGTGGATCTGCATGCCGAAGGCGGCGGCGCGGCGGGCCAGCGCCTGGCCGATCCGGCCCATGCCGACGATGCCGAGCCGCTTGCCGTGGATGCGCTTGCCGAGCATCCAGGTCGGAGTCCAGCCGGTCCATTCGCCGTGCTCGAGCACTTCGAGGCCCTCGGCGAGGCGGCGCGGCACGGCGAGGATCAGCGCCATGGTCATGTCGGCGGTGTCCTCGGTGAGGACGCCCGGCGTGTTGGTCACGGTGATACGTCGATGTTGTCGACGCCGTTGCCGAACTGGGCGATGAGGCGCAGCTGCGGACCGGCCTGCGACAGCAGCGCGGCGTCGATGCGGTCGGTGACGGTCGGTACCAGGACCTCGGCGGTCTTCACGGCGGCGACCAGATCCGCCTGGCTCATCGGCGCGTCGTCGACGTTGAGGCGCGTCTCGAAGAGCTCGCGCATCCGCGTCTCGATGCTGTCCGGCAGTTTCCTCGTCACGACGACGAGCGGCTTCTTGCGGTTCGCCATGCCCCAACCTCTGGAATTCGCGCGGCCCGCCCCGAAACGGACCACTTGGCCGGTTGATTCCGGCCGGCCATCAAGCCTGTCTTAACCCTGAACGGCGACACTGGCTTCCGGCGCGACCTCTCTACCAGAAGGGTCGCGCCAGACAAAGCCGTCGGTCCCCTCTCGCGACCAGTCTTTCGAAGGGTCCGGCGTCTGTCAGTCGCGTATTCGGGTGGCGGTGGGTTGCGTATGAGTGCTTTTCGCGTGAGTGCGGCCCTGGCCGCCGGAATCGCCGTTCTCGCCGGTGCGCCGGCGGCCGCCGCCGAGATCACCGGCTCGCTGGGCTCGCAGACACGGCTTCCCGTCCCCCGCTTCGTCAGCCTCAAGTCCGAGCGCGTCAACGCCCGCATGGGGCCGACCCGCGACCATCAGGTCATCTGGATCTACCAGCGCGCCGGCCTCCCCGTGGAGGTCACCGCCGAATTCGACAACTGGCGCCGCATCCGCGACCACGACGGCACCGAGACCTGGGTCTTCCACTCCATGCTGTCGGGACGGCGCACCGGCGTCGTCATGCCGCGCGGCAATCCCGGCGAACTCGTGCCGCTGATGAACCGGGCCGGCGGCGACCGCATCGTGGCGCGGCTGGAGCCCAAGGTGCAGGGCACGGTCAGGAGCTGCAACGGCACCTGGTGCCGCATCACCGGCCAGGGCTTCGACGGCTGGATCGAGCAGACACGCCTCTGGGGCGTCTACCCCAACGAGAAGGTGGAGTGAGCGGGCGTCCGGTCCTAGTCTGTCCGCCATGACCGACACCGACCGCCCCAGCCGCCTCGACCGCGCCGCCTTCGTCGCCCGTTTCGGCGGCGTCTTCGAACATTCGCCGTGGATCGCCGAGGCCGTCCACGACCGCGGCCTGACCGCAAGGCACGACGCGGCGGGGGAGCTGCATGCGGCGATGGTGGCGGTGATGCGGACGGCGGGCGATGCGGCCAAGCTCGCCCTCATCCGCGCCCATCCGGACCTTGCCGGCAGGCTCGCCGCAGCCGGTCGTCTCACCGCCGAATCGACCGGCGAACAGGCCTCCGCCGGGCTCGACAGGCTGACGGACGCGGAGCGGGCCGAGTTCATGCGGCTGAACGAGGCCTATCAGGCCCGCTTCGGCTTTCCCTTCATCATCGCCGTCAGGGGCCGGACGAAGGACGAGATCCGGGAGGCTTTCGTCTCCCGGCTGGCGAACGACGCGCCTGCCGAATTCGCCGAGGCCCTGCGCCAGGTCGAGCGCATCGCGCTCCTGCGGTTGAAGGATTTGCTTCCCTAGCGGCGGGTTGCACAACGGGAGTGCGTCGTGCAGCACGCAGTTGGGCTCTCGCTCCTCACTCCCCGATCACCCGCTCCAGCACCGCCCGCGCCCGGGCCTCGACGGCGGAGCGCTCCACGTGCCGGCCGCCGTCCACCACGCGCCGGCCCGAGACCCAGACCTCGCTGACGGCCCCGCCGGACGGCCCGAAGATCCACGAATCGAGCACCGCATCGCCGCCGCGCCCGGCGAAGGCCATGTGTCCGGCATCGAGCACGACCACGTCCGCCGGCGCGCCCACCGCGAGGCCGGCGGTTCCGAGCCCGAGCGCCTGCGCGCCGCCGGCAAGGCACGCCTCCAGCACCGTGCGGCCCGTCGACCGGCCGCGATCGGCCAGCGCGGTGCGGCGGCGCGTCGCGAAGCGCTGCGAATAGTCGAGCATGGCGAGTTCGCCGGACGCCGAGATGGCGACGTTCGAATCCGTTCCGACCCCGAATCGACCGCCCTGCGCCTTGAAGTCCACCCCGGCGAAGAGCCCGTCGCCGAGATTGGCCTCCGTCACCGGGCAGAGCCCGACCACGGCGCCGGCCGACGCCATCTGCCGGACCTCGAAAGGATCCGCATGGGTGGCGTGGATGAGGCACCAGCGCTCCGACAGCGCCGCCCAGTCGCCGAGCAGGGCGATCGGCCGCGTCCCGTGGGCGGCGAGGCAGTCCTCGACCTCCTTCACCTGTTCGGAGACGTGGATGTGGACGGGACCTTGTGGGAAAGCCGCGAGCAGCGCCTTCAACTCATCCTCGGTCACCGCCCGCAGGGAATGCGGCGCGATGCCGAAGCCGCCGCGGGCATAGGCTCCCGCCGCCGTCCGCGCGCCTTCCGCCACCCGGCCGAACAGGTCGAGGTCGCAGATGAACCGCCGCTGGCCCTCGCCGGGGGCAAGGCCGCCGAACCCGGAATGGGCGTAGAAGACCGGCAGGATGGCGATGCCGAGGCCCGTCGCCTCCGCCGCGCCGATGCAGCGCCGGGCGAGCTCGGCCGGGTCCGCGTAGGGCCGGCCGTCGCGGCCGTGATGGAGGTAGTGGAACTCGCCGACGGTCGTGAACCCAGCCTCCAGCATCTCGACATAGGCGAGCGCGGCGATGGCCTCGACGTCCTCCGGCTCGAGGGCGAGGGCGAACCGGTACATCCAGTCGCGCCAGGTCCAGAACGAATCCTCCGAACTGCCGGCCACCTCGGCGAGGCCGGCCATGCCGCGCTGGAAGGCGTGGGAATGCAGGTTCGGCAGGCCGGGCAGGGCGATGCCGCGAATGCGCGTCGCATCGGGTGGCGCTGCCCCGGTGGTGATCGCGGCAATTCGCCCGTCCGGGCCGACCGACAGGGTCACGTCGTCGCGCCAGCCCTCGGGGGTGAGCGCCTTGTCCAGATGGAGCTTGTCCATCGCCGTCTCCATGCTACGGTTTTTCGCCTAGCACTGTTGGGCGAGGAATACGACGTGCCGAGACAATCCCATGCGCGTTGACCGTCTCTTTCGCGACGCGCGGCTGGCCACCATGGCCGGCACCGGCGCGGATCACGGCCTCGGCCTCATCGAGGACGGCCTCGTCGCGACCGAGGGCGGGCGCATCGTCTATGTCGGCGCGCGCGCCGACGCGCCGCGGCTCGATCCGGTCGAGACCATCCGCTGCGAGGGCCGCTGGATCACGCCCGGCCTGATCGATTGCCACACGCACCTCGTCTATGCCGGCAACCGCGCCCACGAATTCGAGCTGCGCCTGAAGGGCGCGAGCTACGAGGAGATCGCCCGCGCCGGCGGCGGCATCGTCTCCACCGTCAAGGCGACCCGCGCGGCGAAGCCCCGCGACCTCTGCGACGAGAGCCTGCCGCGGCTCGACGCCCTGATCGCCGAGGGCGTCACCACGGTCGAGATCAAGTCCGGCTACGGCCTCGACCTCGACACCGAGGAGAAGCAGCTCCGCGTCGCCCGCTCGCTGGCGGAGAAGCGCGACGTCGGCGTCGTCACCACCTTCCTCGGCGCCCACGCGCTTCCGCCCGAGGCGAACGGCGACAAGACCGCCTATCTCGACCTCGTCTGCCACAAGATGATCCCCGCCATCGCCCATCACGGGCTCGCCGACGCGGTGGACGCCTTCTGCGAGGGCATCGCCTTCTCGCCCGAGGAAACGGCGCGCGTCTTCGCCGCCGCCGAGAAGCACGGATTGCCGGTGAAGCTCCATGCCGACCAGCTGACCAACCTCCACGGGGCGAAGCTCGCGGCGGATCACGGGGCCCTCTCCGCCGATCACCTCGAATACACCGACGAGGAGGGCGCCGCCGCCATGGCCAAGGCCGGCACGGTGGCGGTGCTGCTGCCCGGCGCCTTCTACTTCATCCGCGAGACGAAGGTTCCCCCGGTGGAGGCCTTCCGCCGCCACGGCACGGCCATGGCGCTCGCCACCGATTCCAATCCCGGCTCCTCGCCGCTGACCTCGCCGCTCCTCGCCATGAACATGGGCGCGACCCTGTTCCGCCTGACCGTGGCCGAATGCCTCCTCGGGTTCACCCGGAATGCGGCCAGGGCGCTGGGGCGCGACGACATCGGCGTGCTGGAGCCGGGCCGGCGCGCCGATCTCTGCCTCTGGTCGGTGGAGCGCCTCGCCGAGCTCGTCTACAGGATCGGGTTCAATCCGCTCTTCGCCCGCTACAGAGGCGCCTGATGTCCGGTCTCATCCGCGCCGGGGGCAATGCCCTCGGTCTCTGGCGCCAGGTCGCCGGCGGCGCCACGCCCGCCCTCGATCCGGCCACCCGCGGCGCCATCGCCCGGGGCCATGACCTCCTGATGGCGAAGGCGCGCGGCAACGACGCGGTCTATGGCGTCAATACCGGCTTCGGCAAGCTCGCCAGCGTCCGCATTCCCGCCGAGAAGCTGGCGGAGCTGCAGGTCAACATCGTCCGCTCCCACCAGGCCGGCATGGGCGAGCCGCTGGAGGAGCCGATCGTGCGGCTGGTCCTGGCGCTGAAGGCGGCGAGCCTCGCCCATGGCGCCTCCGGCGTGCAGCCGGCGACCGTCGACCTCCTGGTGGCGATGCTGCGCGAGGGCGTGCTGCCGGTGATCCCGGCGCAGGGGTCCGTCGGCGCCTCCGGCGATCTCGCCCCGCTCGCCCACATGGCGGCGGTGCTCATCGGCGAGGGCGAGGCGGTCTGGCGCGGCACGCGCATGGCCGGCGGCGAGGCGTTGGCGAAGGCGGGCCTCAAGCCCGTCGTGCTCGGGCCGAAGGAGGGGCTCGCCCTCCTCAACGGCACACAGGTCTCCACGGCGCTTGCCCTGCACGGCCTCTTCCTCATCGAGAACGCCTTCGCCGCCGCCCTCGTCACCGGCGCGCTGTCGACCGATGCCATCGCCGGCTCCGATACCCCCTTCGACGCCCGCATCCACACCCTGCGGGGCCAGCCCGGCCAGATCGCGGTGGCCGCCGTGCTGCGCGCCCTGATGGAGGGCAGCGTCATCCGCCGCTCCCATCTCGCCGACGACCCGCGCGTGCAGGACCCCTATTCCATCCGCTGCCAGCCGCAGGTCATGGGTGCCGCCCTCGACGTCATCCGCTCGGCGCAAGCCATGCTGCTGGCCGAGGCCAACGGCGTCACCGACAATCCCCTGGTCATGGCCGACAATGGCGACGTGCTCTCCGGCGGCAATTTCCACGCCGAGCCGGTGGCCTTCGCCGCCGACATGCTGGCGTTGGCGGCCTGCGAGATCGGCAATCTCGCCCAGCGCCGCTGCGCCATGCTGGTCGATCCGGTGCTCTCGGGCCTGCCGGCCTTCCTCGTCCGCGAGCCGGGGCTGAATTCCGGCTTCATGATCGCCGAGGTCGCGAGCGCCGCGCTCGCCTCGGAGAACCGCCAGAAGGCGGCCCCCGCCGTCACCGACACCATCCCCACCTCCGCCAACCAGGAGGACCACGTCTCCATGGCGACCCATGGCGCGCGTCGCCTCGGTCCCATGGCGGAGAACCTCTGCCGCATCATCGGCATCGAGGCGCTGATGGCGGCGCAGGGCATCGACATGCGGGCGCCGCTCGCCACCAGTCCGCTCCTCGCCAAGGCCCATGCGGCGATCCGCGCCGTCGCGCCCATGCTCGACCGCGACCGGCCGCTCGCCGCCGAGATGGCGCGCGCCGCCGCGCTCGTCGCCTCCGGCGGCCTGACCACGCCCTTCGGCCATGTGGTCGAGCGCCTCTTCGCGGAGGGCTGAGGATGGTCCCGTTACAGCCGCCGCCCTATCCGTCATGCCCGGCCTCGTCGCGGCGCGCCCCTTCACCTCTCCCCGGCGGGGAGAGGTCGGCCGAAGGCCGGGAGAGGGCCCCCTCACCCGCTCCTCGCTGGCGCTCGGATCGACCTCTCCCCGCCGGGGAGAGGTGCGCCGCAGCGCCTTGCCCGGCTCGCAATCGCGCACCAGACACCCTGTGAAGTCGCCATGACCCCCGTCACCGTCATTCCGGGCGATGGCCCGCTCGTCCTCGGCCAGCCGCATGTCGGCACGATGATTCCGCCCGAGGTGTCGGTGGAACTGAACGATCTCGGCCGCTCGGTCCCTGACACCGACTGGTGGATCGACCGGCTCTACGAGACCATCGCCGCGCGGACCGGCGCGACCGTCGTGCGGCAGAACCTGTCGCGCTTCGTCATCGACGTGAACCGCGACCCCTCCGGCGTCTCGCTCTATCCGGGCCAGAACACCACGACGCTCTGCCCCACCACGACCTTCGACGCCGAGCCGATCTACCGCGAGGGTTGCGCGCCCGGCCCGGCCGAGATCGGCCGGCGCAAGCGCCTCTATTTCGCGCCCTTCCATGCCGCCATGGCCGCCGCCATCGAGTCCGCCCGCATCCGCCACGGCTATTGCGTGCTCTACGATTGCCATTCGATCCGCTCCGAGGTGCCGAACCTCTTCCCCGGCACGCTCCCCGTGTTCAACATCGGCACCAATGACGGTGCCTCCAGCGCCCCGGCCATCCGCGAGGCCGCCGTCCGCGAGGCCGAGGCCTCGGGCATGAGCTTCGTCGCCGACGGCCGCTTCAAGGGCGGCTGGATCACCCGCCACTACGGCGCGCCCGACCGCAACGTCCACGCCGTGCAGATGGAGCTGGCGCAGTCCGCCTACATGGCCGAGGCGCCGCCCTGGACCTATGACGAGGCGGTCGCGGCGAAGACCGAGGCCGTTCTCGACCGCATCGTCGCCGCCATCCTCGCCGCCGCTGCCACACTGGAGGCCCGCCCATGACCACCCGTCTCGACAATTCGCGCCTCATCCGGGCGCCGCGCGGCCGCGAGATGACGGCGAAGACCTGGGGCGCGGAAGCCGCGCTCCGCATGCTGATGAACAATCTCGACCCGGAGGTCGCCGAGCGCCCGAACGAGCTCGTCGTCTATGGCGGCATCGGCCGCGCCGCGCGCGACTGGGAGAGCTTCGACCGCATCGTCGCCTCCCTGCGTTCGCTCGAGCCGGACGAGACGCTGCTCATCCAGTCCGGCAAGCCGGTCGGCATCTTCCGCACCCACACGGACGCGCCGCGCGTGCTGCTGGCCAATTCGAACCTGGTGCCGGGCTGGGCCACCTGGGACCATTTCCACCACCTCGATAAGCTCGGGCTGATGATGTACGGCCAGATGACGGCCGGCTCCTGGATCTA
>LNFH01000312.1 GCA_001464235.1 Rhizobiales bacterium Ga0077556
GGAGGCCGGTGGCGAGCTGGGCCGCCGCGACCCGGTCGCCGAGCCCGAACCAGGTCCGGTAGATGGTGGTGGTGAAGGTCGTGACGCCGAAATACTGCACCGTGCCGAAGTCGGCGAGCGCCTCCATCAGTGCCAGGGCAACGCCGGCGGCGATCGCCGGCCGCGCCATGGGCAGGCCGACGCGCAGGCATGCCGCCCAGGGGCTGGCGCCAAGCGTCCGGGCGGCCTCCAGCACGCAGGTCGACTGGTCGAGGAAGGCCGAGCGGGCGAGGAGATAGACGTAAGGGTAAAGCACCAGGGTCAGCATCAGGCTGACGCCGGGAAGGTTGTGGATCTCGGGGAACCAGTAGTCGCCGCGCGACCAGCCGAAGAGCGCCCTCAGGCCGCTCTGGACCGGGCCGGCAAAGGCCATGGCGTCGGTATAGGCATAGCCGATGATGTAGGCCGGCACGGCGAGCGGCAGCAGCAGCAGCCATTCGAAGGCGCGCGAGCCCGGAAAGCGGCAGAGCGTCACCAGCCAGGCGGTTCCGACACCGATCGTGGCCGTGCCGGCGCCCACCATCACCATCAGCCCCAGCGTGTTCAGCACGATCTCGGCGAGCACCGTGTCGGCGAGGTGCGCGATGGAACCGCTGTCGCGCTGGAAGATGCTGATCGCCACGGCCAGGATCGGCGTCGCCACCACCGCCGCCAGCCCCAGTGCGAGGCCCAGCAACGCAGGACGCCCGGCCATCGAGACCGGGCGCTGCAGGGCAGGAGGGGAGGGGCCGAGGACGGCGTCGGTCAAGGCATCACTTCCAGCCGGCGCGGTCCATGATCTTCAGAGCCTCGGCATTGTTGCGGGCGAAGACGCGGGCATTGAGGGCATCGACCTTGAACTTGCCCCAGGCTGCGACGTGGGGCGGCGGCTCCACCCCGGCGACGACCGGATATTCCGAATTGCCGAAGGCGAAGTAGCGCTGCGCCGAGGGCGTCGAGAGATATTCGAGGAAGGCCTTGGCGGCGTCGATGTTCTTGGCGTGGCGGGCGATGCCGGCCGCCGAGATGTTGACGTGGGTGCCGCGGTCGCCCTGGTTCGGGAAGACGACGCGCAGCTTCTCCACCACCGCCTTGTCCTCCGGCTTGGAGGACAGCGCCAAGCGGCCGAAATAGTAGGTGTTGGCGACGGCGACGTCGCCCTCGCCGGCCGCCGCGGCCCTGATCTGGTCTGTGTCTCCGCCACGTGGCGGGCGGGCCATGTTGGCGACGACGCCGCGCGCCCAGGCCTCGGTCTTCTCCGGCCCGTGGGCGGCGAGGACCGAGCCGGTCAGGGACTGGTTGTAGACGTTGGTCGACGAGCGGATCAGCACCTTGCCCTTCCATTTCGGGTCGGCGAGATCCTCATAGCTGGCGATGGCGCCTTCGGCCACCTTGTCCTTCGCCACCAGGAACACGCGGGCGCGGGTGGAAAAGCCGAACCAGTTGCCGTCGGGGTCGCGCAGGTTGGCGGGAATGCGGCTCGCCAGCGTCTCGGAGGCGAAGGGCTGCAGCAGCCCCAGGCCCTGGGCCTTCTCGATGCGGCCGGCATCCACCGTGATCAGCACGTCGGCGGGCGAATTGGCACCCTCGCTCTGCATGCGCGCCAGCAGCGGATCCTCGCCCGCCTCGACGCGGTTGATGGCGATGCCGGTCTGCTTGGTGAAGTCGGAATAGAGCGCCTCGTCGGTGTCGTAGTGGCGCGACGAGTAGAGGTTGAGCGTGCGGGTCTGGGCGCGCAGCAGGGCAGGGCTGGCGACGAGCAGCGCGGCGCCGCCGAGAAGGGCGCGACGGGTCTGAGAGAATGCCATGGGGGTCTCCAACGGGCGGTTCTTGCACCACCGGGCGTCTCTTTCGACCGGCAGCGGGAAAGTGTGCGGACTATCCTATCGCCCGTTCCGCAGGGCAAGACCGTGGAAAAACATTGGAACGACTCCAGACAGTTGTTTGGAATCGCTCCAGCTGCAGAAATTTGTTGAAACGAACGGTCAACTTGAAGGGGCCACGCCCGGCTCAGCCGAGGCGGGGAGAGGTCCAACGCGCGGCGGAATCGGGATCACACTTGTGCGACCGAAGCGCGCAGCCTGCCCGAATCAGCGTCGACCGGCCGCGGCATAGGCCGCGCTGCAGGCGATGAAGGGGTCGGTGCGGAACTGCCGGTCGGCCCGACCGTAGACCAGGGGCAAGCCGTCCGGGCGGGTCATCTCGCCCCCGGCGGCGACGAGCACGGCATGGGCGGCGGCGATGTCCCATTCGGTGATGGAGGCGAAGCGGGCGGTGACGTCGGCAGCCCCTTCCGCGATCAGCGTGTACTTCAGCGACGAGCCCACCGCCCTCTGCTCGGCGATGTCGCGCTCGCCGTAATAGGTGGCGGTGGCCGCATCGGGATGCGAGCGGCTCACCAGCGCCACCGGGCCTGTCGACGGCAGGGGGCGGGTGCGGATGGTCCGCCGGTCCTTCGCCTCCCCGATGGGCGCGCCGGGCGGCAGGTCCATCGCCTCGGCCCTGTCCGCGGCGCCGGTCCACAGCCGCGACAGGGCCGGCGCATAGACGACGCCCGCCACCGGCCGGCCCTCGGCGATCAGCCCGATGTTCACGGTGAACTCGCCGTTCTGGCCGATGAACTCCCGCGTACCGTCGAGCGGGTCGACGGCGACGAGCATCCGCGTGGACGCGGGCCATTGGCCCGCCGCCGCCGCCTCCTCGGCCAGCACCGGCACGCCCGGCAGCAACTGCGCCAGGCCGGCGAGGATGATCTCCTCCGCCGCGTGGTCGGCGGCCGTGACCGGCGAACCGTCGCCCTTCACCGAGGCCGTGCAACCGTAGTGGCCCATGATGGCGGCGCCCGCCCGGCTGGCGAGCGTGCCCAGGGCGTCGAGCAGATGCGCGTCGGTGAAATCGGTGCTCATGCACCCTGACTAGGCCAAGCCCCGTCGCCGGGAAAGCGTCCCGTCGCGGGACAGCCCCGCAGGTCTTTCTTCACCGCCTTTCTTGGGCTCCTGTTCACCCGGCCGCGGCATGATGAACGCCGCGTTAGGGACATTTCCCGCATTTTCGGAAAAGCCGATGAGTGTTGCGTTCGGCACACAGCGCCCGGGTCGCCGGGCCTTCAGATGGTTCGCCTTCGTCCTGGTCGCCCTGACCATGGCGGCCTGCGGCCGTTATGCCTACGAGCGGCGCGAGCAGTGGCGCTCCGAGCTCGAGAGCCGCTGCATGGCCTCCGGGGCGGTGCAGATGTCCCGCTATGTCCAGCGCACCAACACGATCAACGGTCCCGGCACCTGCGGCATGGACTATCCGCTGCGCGTCGCCGCCCAGGCGCGCGGTCAGGTCGCCTACAACCGCCCGCAGACGCTCGCCTGCCAGATGGTGCCGACGGTCGACCGCTGGATCGACAACGTCGTGCAGCCGGCCGCCCAGCGCTGGTTCGGCGCCACCGTCCTCGAGGTGAGGGCCGGCTCCTATGCCTGCCGCGGCATCCGTGGTGGCCGCTCCGGCCGCATGTCCGAGCATTCCTACGGCAATGCCCTCGACGTCTTCGCCTTCGTCCTGTCGAGCGGCCATACCGTGGTGGTGCGCCAGCACTGGCGTGGCGAGACGGCCGAATCCGGGTTCCTGCGCGAGATCTTCGTGCGCGCCTGCGATCATTTCACCACGGTGCTCGGACCCGGCGCCGATCCCTTCCACTACGACCATTTCCACCTCGACCTCGCCCGCCACGACCCCCGCTGGACCCGCCGCGTCTGCCGTCCCCGCCCGGAGACGGTGCAGATGCTGCAGCCCTCCTCGCCCGGCGGCGCCTTCGGCTTCGGCATGAGCCAGCCGCGCATGCTGACGCGCTGAGGCCCGGACCCGCGGCGCCAGCCTTTCGATCCGGCGGCGCATCCCCTACATTCCGGCATGCGCCGTCCGCATGGAGCGTGCCGCCTTGCAGAACACGTTGCTCGCCATCGCCATCGCCCTCATCGCCGCCATCGTCGCGGCGGTGGTCGGGCCCTGGCTGGTCGACTGGAACGGCTACAGGCCGCGCATCGAGGCGGAGGCCTCGCGCCTCTTCGGCACGCCGGTGCGCATCGGCGGCGACCTCTCCATCCGCCTCCTGCCGTCCATCCGCATCGACGCGCGCGACGTCGCCATCGGCACCGAGACGAGCGGCGCCCGCATCGGCCGCCTGCGCGGCGAGCTCCGCGTCGCGCCCCTGCTGCGCGGCGAGGCCTCCCTCAACGCCCTCCACATCCGCGACGCCGATGTGCGCCTGCGCCTCGGCCAGATGCCCGGCCGCGTCCTTCCCGTCGAGGCGCTGACGGTCGAGAACGCCCGCCTGTCCGTCACCGAGGACGGCGGACCCGCTACCCTTCTGGCCGAGCGCATGATGCTGTCGGGCGAGTCGCGCGGAGCGGCGGGTCCCGTGCGGCTGGAGGGCTCGGCCACCGTCGGTGAGTCGGTGGTGCCGCTGCACCTGATGATGAGCCTCGCCGAACAGGGCGACCTGTTGCTGCGCCTGCGCGTGCCGGAGCGCCCGGACGGCCCGGGCCTGGAGGCGGAGGGGACGATCGGCGGCGAGGGACGCCCGCGCTTCGACGGCACCCTCGTCATGACCGGCCGGACGGGACGGCTGCCCTGGCGCGTTTCCGGCCAGGCGGCGGTGACGGCCCAGGCGCTCGTCATGCAGCGCGCCGAGGCCCAGGTCGGCTCCGGCGAGCGCATCGCCCGTGCCACCGGCACCTTCCGCCGCGGCTTCGGGCCGGGCGGCGCGATCGAGGCGGTGGTCTCGGCCCGGCAGGTCGATCTCGACCGCCTGATCGACGGCCCGCCGCGGACGCCGCGCATGGTTCTGGACGGGCTCCTCGCCGAGATTCCGCGCCTCGCCGAGGGCGTCATTCCCATGACGCTCGGCTTCGACGTCGCCGGCGCGACCCTCGGAGGTGCGCCGCTCGGCGACATCCGGGGCGACATGGAGGCGGCGGACGGTCGCTGGACGGTGCGCAGCTTCTCCGGCCGTCTGCCGGGCGAGGCGCAGGTCGAGGCGGCGGGCGAGGTGACGCTCGCCGGCGGCATGGGCTTCGCCGGCACGGTGTCCGTCAGCGCCGCGCGGCCGGCCGCACTCCTGTCCTGGATCGACGGCCAGCCGACCCCGCCGGGAACCCTCGACGACCCGCTGCGGCTGACCACCCGCCTGACGGCCGAGGCCGGCCGCCTCCTCCTCGACGACATCACCGCCGAGACCGCTGCCGGCCGCACCTCCGGCCGCATCGCGCTGGACGTGCCGGCGCTCGGCCGCCACGCCCTGCAGGCCGACCTGACCGCCGACGCCCTCGACCTCGACCTGTTGCTGCGCATCGCCCGCGGCGCCGGCGCCCGGCTCGATCCCGCCACGGACACGCGCATCCAGCTGCGCGCCGGCCAGGCCCGCTTCGCCGGCTTCCTCGCCCGCAACGTCGACCTTGCCGTCGCGACCGACGGTCGCACCTTCGAGGCCGAGCGGCTGAAGGTGGGCGACCTCGCCGGCTTCGGCCTCGACCTCACCGGCCGCCTCGACGGCCTCGGCGGCCCGCTGCTCGGACGGCTCTCCGGCCGCCTCAGGGCTGCCGACACCGACGGGCTCGTGGCGCTTCTGCTGCGCGACGAGCGCACCCGCACGCTCGCCGAATGGATCAGGGCGCGCGCGCCGTCCCTCGCCGGCGCCGACCTGGCGCTGACGTTCGCCGCCAGCGGTCGCCGCGCCCTCGGCCTGAGGGTGGAGGGCCGGGTCGGCGAGGCGGGCGTCCAGATCGACGCCGCCGGCGCCGGCGATCCGTTCGAACCGGCCGGGCTCACCGGCCGCGTCGCCCTCGTCATCGACGCCCCGCGTGCCGACCAGATCTTCGCGCTGGTGGCCGGTACCGCCGCGCCGGCACCGACCCCGGTGGCGCGCACCCGCCTGTCGGCGCAGATCGAACGTCCCGATCCTGCCTCGCTCCGCCTCACCGGCTCGCTCGCCTCCGCCGGGTCGACCCTCAGCTTCGACGGCGCCCGCGGCGGCGACGGCGCCGCCAGCCTCACCGCCGCCCTCAGGTCCGACGACCTGTCGACGCTGATGCCGCTGGTGGGCGTCCCCGCCGAGATCGCCGGCCGCCTGCCTGCGACCTTTGATCTGCGGGCCCTCGCCCGTGGTGGCGAGTGGCGCACGGAACGGGCGGAGGGCCGGATCGGCACCACCACCGTCACGGCGCGCCTCACCGGGCGCGGCGCCAGCGGGCGCGGCGAGATCGCCCTCGGCGACATGCCGGGCGAGGCGGCCATGGCGCTCGTCTCGGGGCCCGCCTGGCTGATCGACGGCGGCGCGGGTGAATTCGCTGCCGCCGCCTTCGGCGAGACGGTTCTGGACCATGTCGATGCCGACGTGGCGCTTCGCGTGGCCCGCATCGGGCTCGGCGGCTATCCCGCCCTCACGGGGTTGACGGCGCGCCTCGTGCGGCAGGGCCGGGTCACGGCGCTGCGCGACCTCGGCGCGACGCTGGGCCCCGCCCGCGTCGCCGGCGGTCTCACCCTCGACCGCTCGGCGCTGCGCACCCTCCTGTCGGCGCGCCTGTCCGTGTCCGGCGTGCCCGCGGCCCTCGCCTGGCCCGGTGCCAGGGGCGACCTCACGCTGACCGCCGACCTGGCGGCGGACGGAGCGACGCCGGCGGCCCTCGTCGCCGGCCTCAACGGCTCGGGCGCGCTGACCTTCCACACCACAGCCCTGTCGGGCGCCGATCCGGCCTCGCTCGCCCGCGTCACGCGGCAGGCGGAAATCGCCCAGGATCTCGGACGGCCGATGACCGACATGGCCTTCGGCGCGGCCCTCGCCCAGGCGCTGGAGGCGAACGTACCCCTCGGCGGCGGCCGGGCATCGCTCGGCTTCGTCGGCCTCACCGCCCGGGCCGGCAGCACGGCCTTCGCCGTGCCCGGCGGCAGCCTCGCCTGGACGGGGAGCTTCGACCTCGCCGAGGGCACGATGGGGGCGCAGGTCCGCATCGCGCCCGACCCGATCCCCGAGGCGGAGACCATGCCGGTCATCGCCATGCGATTCGAGGGTCCCATCGGCGCCCCGACGCGCACCATCGACACCGACGACGTCTCCGGCTGGCTCGGCCTGCGCCTTATCGACCGCGCCGCGTTCCGCATCCGCTTGACCGAGAGCGATCGCCTGGAGCGCAGCCGCCAGCGGGCCTTCTCCCGCTTCACGTCGGTGCCGCCGCCGCAGGTGGTGGTGGCCATGCCGCCCATGCCGCCGCCGGTGACCGCCGAGATGTTCCTCGTGCCGGAGAGCCCCGCGCCGCGCGTGCCGGCGCCCGAACCGCAGGACGGCGCGCCCGTCCCGGCGCCGCGCCCCGCCGCGCCGCGACCGGCCCCTTCCGCCGGTGCCGCGCCGGGCGGCGACCTGCCCTCGGTCGTCCGCCGCGCCCTCGACGGCGCCCGACCCGCACCGCCGGCGGCCACCGGCGCGCCCCTGTCGATCCTGCCGCCGCTGCCGCCGCCGGTCGAGGTCGGACCCGCGCCGGGGATACGTCGCTGAAGGCCTTTCGCTGGCGCGCGGCCTCCCCTATATTCAAGCCGCCGGGGCAACCCGGCTATGGCGATAAACGGCCATCGCAATAAGCCTTTCGGACCCGGGGGCAGTACCCGGCGCCTCCACCACGAGCGCCCCTCAGGGGCGTTTCTGATGGGGGCGAAATAGGATCGACGAGGGTGTAAAGGGTGGGCTTTTGCTCGGCATGGTTCCGCCGTTATCGGGCCGTCTCAATAGTTGCCAACGACAACTATGCTCCGGTGGCCGTTGCCGCGTAATGCGGTAATAGTACCGAAATCAAGTCCTTGCGGGTAGCACTGTAAGGCGGGGTTCGGAGGCACCTGGCAACAGAAGCCTCCACTTCTCTCCGGTCCGCGGCGCGGTGGTCCGGGAGGGTCCTCCTCAGCGCGACAGAAGGCCCCGGGTCCGTTCCGCGATCGACCAGCTCATGCCAACAGACCTCATCCGCTACGATCTTCTGGCCCAGGACGCCCTGCGCGGCGTGGTCCGCCGTGTCCTCGTCGACGCGGCCCGCGACGGCCTGCCGGGCGACCACCATTTCTATATCACCTTCGATACCCGCGCTCCCGGCGTCCGCCTGTCGAACCGCATGCGCGAGAAATACCCGCTGGAGATGACGGTCGTTCTCCAGCACCAGTACTGGGACCTGATCGTCACCGAGCACAGCTTCGAGGTCGGCCTGTCCTTCGGCGGCATTCCCGAGCGGCTCCTCGTGCCCTTCGACGCGGTGAAGGGCTTCTTCGATCCCTCCGTCCAGTTCGGCCTCCAGTTCGAGGTGGCCGGTGCCGAGACGGAGAAGGGCGACGTCGGCGTGCGCGAGATCGGCCCCAGGCCCTCGGCCGAACCGGACCCCTCCGGCGTTTCCGCCCTTCCCCCATCGGCGCCGCGCGCCGAGGCGGGCGATGCGCCTAAGGCCGAGCCTCCGGCTGCTGACGGCGGCGGCGCAGAGGTCGTCAGCCTGGACAAGTTCCGCAAGAAATAGGTCGCCGTCGCGGCATGTCGTCCGACGACGCCGTTCTCCCGTATCTAGCGGGGCGCGCGCCGTGCGCGGCTGCCCGCCGTGGATGCAGGCCTGCGTCCCTGCGTCATAAGGCTGCCTTTTTTTTTGCCACACCCGGAACTGAAACTCTCCTTGCGAATTTGGATTGGTGCCATGGGTGACATCGTCAATTTGAAGCGCGCACGCAAACGCAAGGCGCGTGAAGCCGAGTCCCTCGGGGCTGACGCCAATCGTCTGCGTTTCGGCCGCCCAGCCAGCGAGCGAAAGCTCGATGAGGCACGCGAGGCTCTCGAGGCCAAGCGGCTGGACGGTCACAAGCGCCCGGAGTGAACCTGAATGAAGAGCCACGTAGTCAAACGTTCGATCGTGGTCGAGGGCCACAAGACCAGTGTCAGCCTGGAAGACGAATTCTGGAATGCCCTGAAGGAGATCGCCTCCGAACGCCGGGAGACGCTGTCCGATCTGGTCGGGCAGATCGACGGCGGGCGCACCCAGGGCAACCTGTCGTCTTCGATCCGGCTGTTCGTGCTCGATCATTACCGTACGAGAAGTGCCTCCGCCGGCTGATCGTCACCCGCGTCCGGGCAGCGTCGTACGCATCCTCCCCTATCCGTGAATCGTCCCCGGCTTGTGTTCGGGGAGTTGACATGATGTCATCCGCGCGCAAGAGCACGGGGCGACACAACGTCTCAAGACAAGGCTCCGCAGCGGGGGGACGATGCACGACGATAACGCGAAAGCGGACGATAACACACGCGGTCTGGTCAAGAGCCCCCAGGACATGTTCGCCGGGCTCTTCATCATTGCCTTCGGGCTCGCCTGCCTGTGGGCGTCCTCGAACCTGACCGGTGGACGCGGCGCCAATCTCGGCCCGGGATCGTTTCCGCGC
Source organism: Rhizobiales bacterium Ga0077556 (assembly GCA_001464235.1). GTDB lineage: Bacteria > Pseudomonadota > Alphaproteobacteria > Rhizobiales > Phreatobacteraceae > Phreatobacter. The sequence goes on from LNFH01000312.1 coordinate 9,457, forward strand.
GGTCTGTCCTTCCTCCTGATGGCGGTCGGCGCCGTGATCGTCGTCCAGGCTCTCACCGTGGTCGGTCCGCGCCTCGAGGCCTGGGCGATCCGCGGGCCGGTCTTCGTTCTCGGAGCCGTCCTGCTGTTCGCCATGACCATCCGTGGCACCACGCTCAACATTCCCGGCCTCGGCCGCACCGACCTGCTGCCGCCCCTCGGCCTCCTCGTCGCGGGACCCTTGACGCTCATCGTGGCGAGCCTCGCCGCCAACGAGCGGAACTGGACGCAGACCCTGATCTTCTCGGCATGCATGACGGCCTTCTGCATCCTGCTGTTCAAGGTCGCGCTGAGGCTGCCCATCCCGGTCGCCCCGTGGGCCGGTTGGTGAGGCGCTGATCATGGACATGTTCTCCAATCTGGCGCTCGGCTTCGGCGTCGCCCTCACCATCAAGAACCTCGGCCTCTGCTTCCTCGGCTGCATGATCGGCACGCTCATCGGCGTGCTGCCGGGCGTCGGCCCGATCGCGACCATCGCGATGCTGCTGCCGATCACCTTCGGCCTCGATCCCGTCGGCGCCCTCATCATGCTCGCCGGCATCTATTACGGCGCGCAGTACGGCGGCTCGACCACGGCCATCCTGGTCAACATCCCCGGCGAGGCGACCTCGGTCGTCACCGTGCTGGACGGCCACCAGATGGCCCGCAACGGCCGCGCCGGCGCCGCCCTCGGCATCTCCGCCATCGGCTCGTTCTTCGCCGGCTCGGTGGCGACCCTCGTCATCGCCGCCCTCGCCACCCCGCTGACCCGCGTGGCGCTGCTCTTCGGCCCGGCCGAGTATTTCTCGCTGATGGTCATGGGCCTGATCTTCGCGGTCGTGCTGGCCCGCGGCTCGGTGGTCAAGGCCATCGCCATGGTGCTCTGCGGCCTCATGCTCTCCACCGTCGGCCAGGACCTCGAGACCGGCGCCGACCGCATGACCTTCGCCTGGCCGGAGCTGTCGGACGGCATCGACTTCGCCACCATCGCCATGGGCATGTTCGGCTTCGCCGAAATCCTGCGGAACCTCGAGAACCCCGAGACCCGCGACGTGCTGCGCAACCGCATCGGCTCGCTCCTGCCGAACTGGTCCGAGCTGAAGCAGTCGATCGCCCCGGTTCTGCGCGGCACCAGCATCGGCGCGGCGCTGGGCATCCTGCCCGGCAACGGCGCCGTCCTCGGCCCCTTCGCCAGCTACACGATGGAGAAGAAGCTCGCCAAGGATCCGTCCCGCTTCGGCAAGGGCGCGATCGAGGGCGTCGCAGGTCCGGAAAGCGCCAACAACGCCGGCGCCCAGACCTCCTTCATCCCGCTGCTCACCCTCGGCATTCCGCCCAACGCCGTCATGGCGCTGATGGTCGGCGCGATGACCATCCACGGCATCGTTCCCGGCCCGCAGGTCATGGAGAAGCGGCCCGACCTCTTCTGGGGCATGATCGCCTCGATGTGGATCGGCAACCTCATGCTGCTCGTCATCAACCTGCCGATGATCGGCATCTGGGTGAAGCTGCTGAAGGTGCCCTACCGCATGCTGTTCCCCTCGATCCTGATGTTCTGCTGCATCGGCATCTACTCGGTGAACAACAACCCCTTCGACGTGATGATCACGGCCTTCTTCGGCCTCGTCGGCTACGCCTTCATCAAGATGGGCTTCGAGGTCGCGCCGCTGCTGCTCGGCTTCGTGCTCGGCAAGCTGATGGAGGAGTATCTGCGCCGCTCCATCCTCATGTCGCGCGGCGACTGGTCGGTCTTCGTTGACGTGGTCAACCGCCCCATCTCGGCCGGCCTGATCGCCATCGCCGTGCTGATGCTGCTCATCTCCTTCCTGCCGGCCATCACCAAGAAGCGCGACACCGTCTTCGTCGAGTGATTTCCGGCTTCATGGCATCCCTGCCGCCGGCGGCGCCTTCACGGGCGCCGCCGGTTGCGTTTGGGGCCCGCGTAACGGCGGGGCAGGGCGATCCGTAGGTTCGTGTGGGGGCGCATCCGCCTCCCCCGGACGAAAGGGTCGATCCATGCCGACTGCCGCCAGCCTCTCCCGCCGCGCCCTCGGTCCCCTCCTCGCGGGCGCCGCCGTTCTGGTCTCCGCCGTGGCCGCCTCCGCCGGGCCGGAGGTCTATACCGGCACGCTGTCGAACCTCGCCGCCGACGGCTACGACGTCGTCGCCTATCACCGCGAGGGCCGCGCCACGCCCGGCGATCCCCGCTTCACCCACCGCTGGAAGAACGCCACCTGGCGCTTCGCCAGCGCCGATGCCCGCGACGCCTTCGCCGCCGATCCCGCGCGCTATGCGCCAGCCTATGGCGGCCACTGTTCCTGGGCGGCCGCCCAGGGCTACCGGGCCTCCGGCGATCCCCGCCACTGGCGCATCGTCGCCGGCCGCCTGCACTTCAACTACGACGCCCGGGTCCACCGCACCTGGCTCGCCGACGCCGACGCCTTCATCGCCGCCGCCGACGTGAAGTGGCCCTCGGTCGTGGCGCGCTGATCGGAAACCACCGGCTGCCATCGGGAATATGCCGGAGGCGGCTGGCCGGGGCTGCGCTGGTAGTCTTCCCCCGATCCCGGCCCGCGAGGCCGGGCGAGGCCATACCGCAGGGGGAGACATCGGCATGAGCGACTGGCTGGCTGACGTAAAGAAATATGCGCCGAAGGCTGACGAAGCGGCGGTCGCGGGCATCGTCAAGTATCTCGGAATCGCCCTCAGGAACCGCGATTCCTCACTGGTGTCCTTCGGCGACCCCGAGGAAGTCTCGCGGGTGAAGAAGAACTTCTGCATGAAGAAGCTGGCGCTGACCGACGAGGCGGCGATCGATGCGGCGCTCGCCAAGGTCGCGGCGACCCTCAAGGGCGACAAGACCAAGAACCGCGTCACGGTCTATTACCTGCTCGCCGAGCACTTCAAGAAGCTGGACCTCTTCGTCAAGAAGTGAGCGCCTGCGGGGCGACCCGCGGCCTGCCCCTTGCGATTCATGTGGGCGGAGCGCCCGTCATGGCGCGGGCTGCTGCCAGCGGCCCGTCTTCCGCGCTATAGTCTCGCCTCTCGGATTCGCCCCGCCCGGAGGCCGCGATGCGCCAGTACCACGACCTGATGGAGCACGTGCTCCGGCACGGCGCCCGCAAGGACGACCGCACCGGCACGGGCACGCTCTCGGTCTTCGGCCACCAGATGCGCTTCGACCTGTCGGAGGGCTTTCCGATGGTCACCACCAAGAAGCTGCACCTGAAGTCGATCGTCCACGAGCTCCTCTGGTTCCTGAAGGGCGACACCAACATCGCCTATCTCAAGGCGAACGGCGTCAGCATCTGGGACGAGTGGGCCGATGCCGAGGGCAATCTCGGGCCGGTCTACGGCAAGCAGTGGCGCTCCTGGGCGGCGCCCGACGGGCGCAGCATCGACCAGATCGCCAACCTCGTGGCGATGCTGCGGAAGAACCCTGATTCGCGCCGCCTCATCGTCTCCGCCTGGAACCCGGCGGACGTCGAGGCCATGGCGCTGCCGCCCTGCCACTGCCTGTTCCAGTTCTACGTGGCGGACGGCAAGCTCTCCTGCCAGCTCTACCAGCGCTCGGCGGACATCTTTTTGGGCGTGCCGTTCAACATCGCCTCCTATGCCCTGCTCACCCTCATGCTGGCGCAGGTGGCGGGGCTGAAGCCCGGCGACTTCGTCCACACGCTGGGCGATGCGCACCTCTACACGAACCACATCGAGCAGGCCGAGCTGCAGCTGACCCGCCCGCTGCGCCCGCTGCCGACCATGACGCTGAACCCTGACGTGACCGACCTCTTCGCCTTCACCTATGACGATTTCACGCTGACGGGCTACGAGCCGCATCCGGCCATCAAGGCACCGGTGGCGGTGTGAGCGGCGGGCTCGCATCTCTGCAGTCGCGCGTCGAGCGGATCAGCCGTCAGTACGAGACCGCCTTCGGCATCGAGCCCGGCAACGACTGGATCGTGCTCAAGCTACAGGAAGAGCTCGGCGAACTGACCCAGGCCTACCTCGCGAAGACTCGCCGGTCCCGTCATCGGCTGGAGGGGGCGGAAGGGCAGGAGGCGCTGGCCCGCGAACTGGCGGACGTGCTGGGCTTCACCCTGGCACTGGCCGAGCGGATGGGCATCGACGCGGAGGCGGCCGTGAAGGCCAAATGGCTCAAATACGAGACCGCCCCGTGACCCCCGTCGTCCTCATCGCCGCCGTCGCCGCCAACGGCGCCATAGGCCGCGACAACCGCCTGCTATGGCGCCTGAAGTCCGACATGGCGCAGTTCCGCGCCGCCACGGCCGGCCTGCCGCTGGTCATGGGCCGCAAGACCTTCGAGAGCTTCGGCGGCAAGCCCCTGCCGAGGCGCCTCAACATCGTCGCCTCCCGCCAGCCCGGCCTGTCGCTGCCCGGCGCCGTCGTCACCGGCTCGCTGGACGAGGCCTTGGCCCTCGCCCATGCCGAGGCGTTGCGTTCGGGCGCAAGCGAGATCGCCGTGCTCGGCGGTGCCGACATCTATGCCCAGGCCATGCCGCGCGCCGACCGGCTCCTCATCACCCATGTCGATGCCGAGCCGGAGGCCGACGCCTTCTTTCCGGCCATCGATCCGGCGTCGTGGACCGGCGAGACGCTCGCCGAACACCCCGCGGGACCCGGCGACGACCATCCTTTCCGTGTCGTCGCCTACCGGCGCACCAGCGGCGGAACGCCGCATGGCGCGGGCCGAGGCGCGGACACCTCCCCCCCAGAGGGCGCGCGCGGGGCCTGACGCGCCGCGTCATATTCACCAACTGCCCCTCTGGCACCAACTCGGCGGGCCCTCCGCGTTGAAAGCGGCGAGGCGGTCTTCTATATCCGGGCGTAACGTCAAGCGCCTGTGGGCGTGAGCAGGGCTTCCGTCCTGCCATCAAGCGAGGACAGTTCATGCCGTGGAACAATCAAGGCGGCGGCGGCCCCTGGGGCGGCGGCGGCACGGGCGGTGGCGGCGGCGGCGGACCGCGCGGTCCCTGGGGGCAGGGTCCCCAGGGTGGCGGCGGTGGCGGTGGCGGCGGCAATCAGCCCCCTGACCTCGAGGAACTGATCCGTCGCAGCCAGGAGCGCCTGAAGAACGTCCTCCCGGGCGGCGGCGGCAACATCGGCGCCAAGGGCATCGCCCTCATCGCCATCCTCGGCGTGATCATCTACGGCCTCACCGGCTTCTACACGGTGAGCCAGAACGAGGTCGGCGTGAACACCGTGTTCGGCCGCCATATCGGCAACGCCGCGCCGGGCCTCAACTGGAACCCGCCGGCGCCCTTCGGCGCCGTGTTCAAGGTGCCCGTCACCGACGTGCGCCGCACCGAGATCGGCTACCGCTCCGGCGGCGGCCCGCGCGGCGCCAACCGCACCGGCGACGAGAACATCGTCGACATCGACCTCGAGGTTCAGTGGGACGTGAACGCGGCGCAGGTCGCCAGCTTCGTGTTCCAGCTCCAGAACCCCGAGGGCACCGTGAAGGCTGTCGCCGAGAGCGCCCTGCGCGAGTCGATCGGCCGGCGCAACATCCAGAACATCCTGACCGTCGATCAGGCCGCCATCGCGGCCGAGATCCGCCAGATCATGCAGCGGATCATGGACGACTATCAGTCGGGCGTGAACATCCGCGTCGTGCAGCTGCTGTCGGCTCTGCCGCCGGCCCAGGTGCGCAACGCCTTCCTCGACGTGAACGCCGCGCAGCAGGACCAGACCCGCGTCCAGAACGAGGCGCGCACCTATGCCAACCAGGTGGTGCCCGAGGCGCGCGGTCGCGCCTCGCAGATCCTCCAGGAGGCCGAGGCCTATCGCGACCGCGTCGTCGCCGAGGCCAGCGGTCAGGCGAGCCGCTTCACCCAGGTCTTCGAGCAGTACCGCCAGGCTCCGAACGTGACGCGCGAGCGCATGTTCCTCGAGACCATGGAACGCATCTTCGGCGGCACCGAGAAGGTCATCATCGACCAGGCCGGCGGCAATGCCGTCCAGCCCTTCCTGCCGCTCGACCAGATCATGCGTCGTCCCGGCCAGCAGCCCCCGGCGGGCGCTGCCACCACCGGCGCCGCGAGGACCCAGCGATGAACTCCTCCATCAAACTCGTCTTCGGCGTCGTCGCCGCGCTGGCGCTCTTCGCGCTCGCCAACTCGTTCTTCGTCGTGCAGATGACGCAGCATGCCATCGTGCTGCGCTTCGGACAGGTCGTCCGCATGCCGATCAGCGAGCCGGGCCTCTACTTCAAGGTCCCGTTCATCGAGAACGTGGTGACGGTCGACAAGCGCATCCTCGACCTCGACCTGCCGGTCCAGACGGTGCTCTCCACCGACCGCCAGAACCTCGACGTGGACGCCTTCGCGCGCTACCGCATCACCCAGCCGCTGCGCTTCTTCCAGACCGTGCGGACCATCCCCAACGCCAACACGCGTCTGGCGAGCTTCGTCAACTCCTCGATGCGCAACATCATCGCCGGCGCCACCATGGCGCAGCTGATCCGCACGGATCGCGACCGGCTGATGAACCGCATCCAGGAAGAGGTGAACCGAGAGGCGACGACGCTGGGCGTCGCCATCGTCGACCTCCGCCTCACCCGGGTCGACCTGCCCCAGGTCAACCAGGAGGCGGTGTTCAACCGCATGCAGACCGAGCGTCGCCAGGAGGCCGCGGACCTGCGCGCCACCGGTCAGCAGGCCGCGGTCACCATCCGCGCCCGCGCCGACCGCGAGGTCGTCGGTATCCTCGCCGAGGCCGACCGGCGGTCGGAGGAACTGCGCGGTGCGGGCGATGCCGAGCGGAACAAGATCTTCGCCGAGGCCTTCAACCGTGATCCGGACTTCTTCTCCTTCTACCGGACCATGCAGGCCTACGAGCAGAGCCTGAAGAACGCCGACACCCGCATGGTGCTGTCGCCGAATTCGGACTTCTTCCGCTATTTCGGCGATCCATCCGGCCGTCGCAACGGCGCCAGGGGGGCTCCGGAACCCGCAGCGCCCGTGCCACCCACCGGCAACTGACATCACTCCCGCTTCCGGACAGGGCCGCCGCGATGACCTCGCAGCGGCCCTGTCCCAATAAAACAGCGCCATGCAAGACTTTCTCGTCGCTTTAGGTCTCGTGCTCGTGATCGAGGGGCTGATCCTTGCAGCCTTTCCCTCGCGTATAAGAGATGCGCTCGAGACCATGCGCGTCACGCCCGACCAGCAGCTGCGCGTCGTCGGGCTCGTGGCGGCCGTTCTCGGTACGCTCGTCGTCTGGTGGATGCGGGGCTGACGGCGGCGCGGGCACCCGTCCCGCCAAAAGACCCGATTGACAAGGGCGCGCCAAGGCTCGATGGGAAGTCCAGCCTTGCTCGGCCCGCACGACAAGTAGACATCACATGGCTCAGTTCACGCTTCCGAAGAACTCGAAGATCACAGAGGGAAAGACCTGGCCGAAGCCGCCGGGGTCCAACCGCCTGAGCGAGTTCCGCATCTACCGCTGGAATCCGGAAGACGGCGCCAATCCGCGCATCGACACGTTCTACGTCGACCGCGACGATTGCGGCCCGATGGTCCTCGACGGCCTCATCTGGATCAAGAACAAGGTCGACCCGACCCTGACGTTCCGCCGCTCCTGCCGCGAAGGCATCTGCGGCTCCTGCGCCATGAACATCGACGGCACCAATACCCTGGCCTGCACCAAGGGCATGGACGAGGTGAATGCCGGCCAGGTGAAGATCTATCCGCTGCCGCACATGCCGGTGGTGAAGGACCTCGTCCCTGATCTCACCCGCTTCTACGCCCAGCACGCCTCCATCGAGCCCTGGCTGAAGACGACCACCGCCCGCCCCGAGAAGGAGTGGCGGCAGTCGAAGGAGGACCGCGAGAAGCTCGACGGCCTCTACGAGTGCATCCTCTGCGCCTGCTGCTCGACCTCCTGCCCCAGCTACTGGTGGAACGGCGACCGCTACCTCGGGCCCGCCATCCTGCTGCAGGCCTACCGCTGGCTGATCGACTCGCGCGACGAGGCCACCGGCGAGCGCCTTGACAATCTCGAGGACCCGTTCCGGCTCTATCGCTGCCACACGATCATGAACTGCTCGAAGGCCTGCCCGAAGGGGCTCAACCCCGCCAAGGCCATCGCCGAGATCAAGAAGATGATGGTGGCGCGCCAGGTCTGAGGCGCGCCCGTCCATCGGGCCCAAAAAATCGGCTGCAACAGCCTCAACGATCGGTTAACCAGAACGCGAACATCGTCAGCGTGTCGCAGCCCTGCCACTAATTCGCCGCTCCATGGCGTCACGGTGGCAAGGTTCGCGCGCCGCGCGACCTCATTCTGGGTGAACCGCTTCATGGGTATGCGCCCCGCCGCACTCGTCCTCTGCTCCGTCGTCCTCGCCGGCTGCACCTCCTCGTCCCGCTTCGGCGACACGGGCGGCGGCTCCGGGGGCTGGGGCCGCTCGCCGGCCGTCGCGCGCGCCGAGGTCCAGCCGCAGATCCGTCCCGCTCCCTCCGACGACATCATTCCCGGCGGCCAGCCCGGTGGCGCCCCCACGATCGAGAGCCAGGAGATCGCGCCGCCCTCCGTCTCCGGCCGGTCGGACAGCGGGCCGCCCGCGGTCGATACGGCGCTCGCCCCGAGCAGGCCGTCGGAACAGCCGCAGATCATGCAGCCCGAGCCGCCGCGGCCCGGCACCGCCTCGCCCTCGCCGCCGCCCGTCGTCTCCGCCCTGCCGCGGCAGGAGCGCGCCGCCAGCGGCCCCACCAGCATCGCCGGCACCTGGACGGTGACCGATGCCGGCGACCGCTGCCGCATCACGCTGACCTCGACGCCGCTGTTCGAATTCTACCGGGCGAGCCCCCAGAACTGCCGAGCGCCGTCGCTCGCCCGCATCAACGCCTGGGAGCAGCGCGGCTCCGAGATCGTGCTGCTGCAGCCCGGCGGCCGCGTCGCCGCGCGCCTGTCGCCCCAGGGCGGCGGCGCCTATGGCGGGGCCACCGCCACCGGCGCCCCGGTCTCCATGGCCCGCTGAAGGCTCAGCGGGCCCCTGCGGCCCGCCCCTGGCGGCCGAGGCGCCGCAACAGGCCCATCTGCCTGTCGACCACGCTCTCCGCCGCGGCGGAGGTGTCCCTCCAGAGCTCGCGCCAGAGCGACAGCGCCGTCGCCGGCCGCGCTGCCACCCGCGCGTGACTGTCGCCCGAGGCATAGGTGATGCGCCCCTCGAAGCGGGCCGCCAGCCGCTGCATGCCGCGGTTGGTGGGCAGGCAGGTCATCACGAGGCCGGTGAGGCCGCGGTTGCGGGCGGTGAGGAGAAGCCGGCCGAACAGGGCGGAGCCGACACCCGTCAGCCGCCAATCCTCCTCGACGCTCACCGCCACCTCGCCGGTCTGCCCCGGCATCAGGCGCAATTCGGCAGCCCCGCGCAGGACCCCGTCCACGAGGAAACCGTGGACGACGGCATCGGGACCGAGGGCCTTCGCCGCATAGGCGACCACCGTCTCGTCGGAGACGCCGGCGGCGAAGCGGGCGTGACGGGCTTCCGCGTCGAGGCGCAGGAAATGAGCGGTCAGCAGCTCCGTCTCCCAGGGGAGGAGCTTGCGAATGACGCCGCTCGCGGTGAGGTCTTCCAGCATGGGGCGGTCTCCGGGGCGCAATGCGCCCGTCTGAACAGTCCCCTCTCGTCCGGCGTCGTCTCCCGTCCGCGCTGTAACCGACCGTCGCGGCGGGAGCAATGCCGATATTGCACTGCAACATGACGATTGCGTCATACCTGTCGCCGCGGCAGTCCGTCGCGCCCACGCAAAAAGCCCCGGCCCTTGCGGGGCCGGGGCTCTTGCAGGACCGCCCGGAAGGGCGAGAAACTTACTTCTTGAGGGCGCCGATGCCGCCGAACTTCTGGTTGAAGCGCGACAGGCGACCGCCGCGGTCCATCAGCTGCTGCGAACCGCCCGTCCAGGCCGGATGGACCTTGGGGTCGATGTCGAGCTGGAGGACATCACCCTCCTTGCCGTAGGTCGAGCGCGTCGTGTACTCGGTGCCATCGGTCATCACGATCTTGATGGTGTGATAGTCGGGATGGATGTCGGCTTTCATGGGTCGTCCTCGAAGGGCGCCGCTCTCGAAGGGCAGGCGCAATGGGTCGTGTCCTGTGATGAGAAGCCGCGCTATTAAAGGAACTCGGCCGTCTTTTCAAGCGAAGACCTGGGTTCGATCAACAGCAACGGGAAGACGAGTCCGTCATTCATGTCCACGGTCGACACACTGAGCGGGGGCCCGGCCGCCGCAGCGCCGCCGCGCCGCCCGAAGTTCCGCCCGCTGCTGCAGTTCATGCCCTTCATGCTGCGCCATCCCGGCATGCTCGCCGGCGCCGGCGTCGCGCTCCTCGTCGCCTCGCTCGCCACCCTCGCGGTGCCGCTCGCCATCCGCCGCATGATCGATTTCGGCTTCACCGCCGACGGCATGATCACCCAGTATTTCGGCATGCTCGTCGTCATCGCCGCCGTCCTGGCGGTGGCGTCTGCGGCGCGCTTCTATCTGGTGACGACCATCGGCGAGCGCGTCGTCGCCGACATCCGCACCAGCGTGTTCAACCACCTGGCGACGCTGTCGCCCTCCTTCTTCGACACCGCCCGCACCGGCGAGCTGGTCTCGCGTCTCACCGCCGACACCACGCAGCTGAAATCGGCCCTCGGCGTCTCGGTCTCCATGGCCCTGCGCAACATCATCATGTTCGCCGGCGCCGTCGCCATGATGGTGATCACCTCGCCGCAGCTCTCGCTCTACGTGGTCGGCGCCATCCCCTTCCTCGTCCTGCCGCTGGTCGCCTTCGGCCGCAACGTCCGCCGTCGCTCCCGCGCCGCCCAGGACCGGCTCGCCGCCGCCTCCGCCTATGCGAGCGAGAACATCCAGGCCGTGCGCACCATGCAGTCCTTCACCGCCGAGGCGACCGTCACGCGGCGCTTCTCGGAAGCCGCGGAGGACGCCTACGAGGGCGCCCGCGGCGCCAACCGCGCCCGCGCCATCCTCACCGCCGTCATCATCTTCCTCGTCTTCGCCAGCGTCGTGGCGGTCCTCTGGGCCGGCGCCCAGCAGGTGCTGGCCGGCACCATCACCGGCGGCCGCCTGTCGCAGTTCGTCCTCTATGCCGTCTTCGCCGCCAGCTCGCTGTCGCAGCTCTCGGAGGTCTGGAGCGAGGTCAGCCAGGCCGCGGGCTCCGCCGAGCGGCTCGGCGAGATCCTCGCGGTGACCCCCGACATCAAGGCGCCGGAGAAGCCGCTGGCGCTGCCGGAGCCCGCCCGCGGCGAGGTCGCCTTCGTCGCGGTGCGCTTCGCCTATCCGACGCGGCCGGAGACGCGCATCCTCGACGACGTCACCTTCGACGTGAAGGCCGGCGAGCGCGTGGCCATCGTCGGTCCCTCCGGCTCCGGCAAGTCGACGCTCTTCGCCCTCGTCCAGCGCTTCTACGACCCGCAGGGCGGCGTCGTCCGCTTCGACGGCGTGCCGGTGGCGGAGACCGACCCGGTGGCCCTGCGCTCGCGCATCGCGCTCGTGCCGCAGGACGTCGCCATCTTCGCCGCGTCCGTCGCCGAGAACATCCGCTACGGCCGGCCCGGCGCCACCGACGAGGAGGTGGCCGCCGCCGCCCGCATGGCCCACGCCGAGGAGTTCATCGCCCGCATGCCGGAGGGCTATGCCAGCCTCATCGGCGAGCGCGGGGTGACGCTCTCCGGCGGCCAGCGCCAGCGCATCGCCATCGCCCGCGCCATCCTGCGCGACGCGCCCCTGCTGCTGCTTGACGAGGCGACCTCGGCGCTCGACGCGGAGAGCGAGACCTTCGTGCAGGAGGCGCTGTCGCGACTGATGACCGGGCGCACCACCCTCGTCATCGCTCACCGCCTCGCCACCGTCCTCGACTGCGACCGCATCCTCGTCATGGATCAGGGGCGCATCGTCGAGCAGGGCACCCACGCCTCCCTCGTCGCGGCCGGGGGGCTCTATGCGCGCCTCGCCGAGCTCCAGTTCAAGACGGCGGACGGGGCGGCGAGGGTGGCGCCCACGCCATGAGGTCGATCGGCCGGCCCTGCTCGTTGATGCGGCCGCCGGTGCGCACGAAGCCCTGCCGCCGGTAGAAGGCGATGGCGCGGGCATTGTCGGCGTTGACGTCGAGGGTGAGGCCCGCCGGGCGCTGCCGCTTGGCGGCCGCCATCAGCGCGTCGGCCACCCCCTGGCCCTGGTGGGCGATGCCGACCAGCATCTGGTCGATCCAGCCCGTCTCCGGGTGCACCGTCACGAAGCCGGCGGGGATCTCGCCGTCGAGGGCGACGAGGATGGCCGTGCGGTCCGCCTCCATCACCGCGATGCGGTCGAGCAGCCAGCCCCGCCGCGTCTCGAAGTCGTAGATCGGATAGGCCCGGCCCCAGGCCGCCACCCAGAGGTCGGCGAGCGCCGGCTTGAGGGCAGGCCGGCAGGGGACGATGCGGACCGTCACCGGTCCGTCAGGCGCAGCTCGATGCGCCGGTTGCGGGCGAGCGCTTCGGGCCCGTCGCCCTGGTCGATCGGCTGGAACTCGCCGAAGCCGGCGGCGACCAGCCGCTGCGGCGGGATGCCCTTGGAGATGAGGTACTGCACCACGGCGATGGAGCGCGAGGCCGACGGAACCGACCGCCCTGCATCGGCCGCGCGTCGGTGTGGCCGTCCACCCGCAGCACCCAGGGGATGTCGCTCGGAATGTCCTTCTCGAGCTGGATCATGGCCGCCGCAAGCTTGTCGAGCTCGGCGCGCCCGCCGGGTTCCAGCTCGGCTTGGCTGGACCCGAAGAAGACCTCCGAGCCGAAGACGAAGCGGTCGCCGACGACGCGGATGTCCGAGCGCTCGGCGAGGATCTCGCGCAGGCGGCCGAAGAACTCGGACCGGTAGCGCGACAGCTCCTGCACGCGCTGCGCCAGGGCAAGGTTCAGCCTGCGTCCGAGATCGGTGATGCGGCTCTGCGCGTCGCGGTCGCGCGCCTCGCTCGCGCCCAGCGCCTCCTCCAGCGAGGCGAGCTGCCGGCGAAGCGCCGTGATCTGCTGGTTGAGCAGCTCGATCTGCGAGAGGGCCGCCTGCGCCGTCTGACGCTGCTGGGCGAGCTGCTGCTCCAGCGAGGTGGCCCGGCCCGCCTGGGCCCCCGCCTGGCCCTGGGCATCGTCCAGAAGCCCCTGCAGGCGTCGCCGCTCGGCGTCCGAGGTGCCGAGCGTCGCCGTGATGGCGGCGAGGCCTTCCTGCAGCGTCTGGCGCTGGCCGCGCTCGAGCTGCAACAGTTCGCCGAGTTCGGCGATCTGGCGCTGCAGGCGCAGCATGGCATCGTCCTTCCCGGCGATGTCCCGCGACAGGAAATACTGCGCCAGCATGAAGACGGAGAGCATGAAGATGATCGCCAGCAGGAAGGTCGACAGCGCGTCGACGAAGCCCGGCCAGTAGTCGATCCCGCTCGCGAAGAACCTGTTCGAGCAGGCGCCGGAGCTCCTTCTGGTCGGCGGACTGCGCCTGCATCCAGTCACGCACCACCTGCTGCTCGGAGCGCATGTGCGTGACGAGGCCCTGGATGCCCTCGGCGAGATTGGCCATGGCGGCACTGGCGCGCTGGCTGGACGAACCCTCGCCCAGCGCCTCGCGCAGCTTGTCGAAGGCGCGCTGCAGGTCGGCGACGCTCACCTGCGGGGCGCCGCCCTCGGCGGAGGGGCTGATCACAGCCATGTCCTGCACGGTGGAGGAGAGCCAGTCCTCCACCTCGGTGTAGAAGCGGTTCTGCGCCTGGCTCGCCTGCAGGTCGAGGAAGCCGAGCACGAGTGAGCCGGCGAGGCCGAAGAGCGAGGACGAGAAGGCGATGCCCATGCCGCCCAGCGGCTCGGCGAGGCCGCGCTTCATGTCCTCGAAGATGGTGCCGAGCTCGCCCTGGTTGGAGAGGCTGTTGATGACCCGGCCGACCGAGGTCACCGTCTCGATCAGGCCCCAGAACGTGCCGAGCAGGCCGAGGAAGACCAGGAGGCCGGTGAGATAGCGGGCGAGCTCGCGCCCCTCGTCGAGGCGGGTGGCGAGCGAATCCAGCAGCGAGCGCATGGTGACCGTCGAGATCGCCATCTGGCCGCTGCGGGCGCCGAGCATGGTCGCCATGGGCGCCAGCAGCACCGGCGGCTTCTCGACCGCGATGCCGGGATCGGCGAGGCGGAAGGTGTTGACCCAGCGCGCCTCGCGGAAGAGGCGGATCACCTGCCGGAACGACAGAACGACCCCGATGAGGCCGACGGCGACGATCACGCCGTTGAGGCCGGGATTGGCCATGAAGGCGGTCTGCACTTCACGCTGCAGCACGAACACGACGAGGCCGACCAGTGCCAGGAACACCAGCATGCGGAACAGGAAGATCCGCGGGGACGAGACCTTGAAAGGATCGAGTTCGCGGGCCATCGGCACTCATCGAATTGTTGCGGGTTCCGGCAGGCTAACCCTACCGGACCCAGAAATGAAGCGGACCTTGCGTCAGTTCCATGACGCCGCTCCGGCCGCCCTGCCGGACCGGCCCGCTCAGGCGCCGAGGAGACCCTCCGCCTTGGCCTTGTCGAGGGTACGGTCGAGGGTGCGCGCCACCCGGTCGAAGAGGTCGTCGATCTCCTCGGGCGTGATGATCAGCGGTGGGCAGACGGCGAGGGAATCGCCGAGGTTGCGGATGATCAGGCCCTCCTCCTGCGCCACCATGGTGGCATAGGCGCCGAGGCCGGCCTTCGGATCGAAGGCCTTCTTGGTCGGCTTGTGGGCGACCATTTCCAGCGCGCCGACGAGGCCGACGCCGCGCGCCTCGCCCACCAGCGGGTGGTCGGCGAGCGCCCTCAGATGGGCCTGGAACTGCGGCGCCTTGGCCGCCGCCTTGGTGATGATGCCGTCGCGCTCGTAGATCTCGAGGGTCTTCAGCGCCACCGCCGCGCCGACCGGATGGCCCGAATAGGTGAAACCGTGGCCGAACGTGCCGGTCTTCTTCGATTCGATGATGGTCGCCTGGTACATCTCCTCGGGGATCATCACCGCGCCGACCGGCATGTAGGCCGAGGTCAGCGCCTTGGCGACCGAGATGGCGTTCGGCTTGTAGCCGAGCACCGAGGAGCCGAACCATTCGCCGAGGCGCCCGAAGCCGCAGATCACCTCGTCGGCGATCATGTAGACGTCGTAGCGCTGGCACACCGCCATGATCTTCTCGAAATAGCCCTTCGGCGGCACGATGACGCCGCCGGCGCCCATCACCGGCTCGGCGATGAAGGCGGCGACCGTCTCGGGGCCCTCGCGCAGGATCATGTCCTCGAGGTCCTGGGCGCAGCGCGTGGCGAACTCCTCCTCGGTCTCGCCCTCCAGGCCGAAGCGGTAGTGGTGCGGGCAGGACGTGTGCAGGATGCCGGAGATCGGCAGGTCGAAGTCGGTGTGGTTGGCCGGCAGGCCCGTCAGCGAGGCCGAGGCGATGGTGACGCCGTGATAGCCCTTGATGCGGGAGATGATCTTCTTCTTCTGCGGGCGGCCCAGCGCGTTGTTCATGTACCAGACCATCTTGATCTGGCTGTCGTTGGCCTCCGAGCCGGAGCAGACGAAGAACACCTTGGAGATCGGCACCGGCGCCTTCTCCTTCAGCTTCTCGGCGAGCTCGATGGCGGGGTCGTGGCTTTTTCCCCCGAACAGATGGGTGAAGGAGAGCTTCTTCATCTGCTGGTAGGCGGTCTCGGCGAGCTCCTCGTTGCCGTAGCCGAGCGCCGTGCACCAGAGGCCCGCCATGCCCTCGATATAGGGCTTGCCGTCCACGTCGTAGACGTAGATGCCCTTGGCCCGCTCCAGGACCAGCGTGCCGGTGTCGCGGATCGTCGCCTGGTTCGTATAGGGATGAAGGACGGTTTCCAGGTCGCGGACCTGCAGGTTGGTCAAAGCCATGGCGGCCTCCGATGCGAGGATGGCGGAGTGAACCCGATCGGCGGGCGGCCTGTCAAAGCAGGACAGGCTCGCAAAACAACAGCCCCTGCTACAATGCGAAACCTAGCCTTCCGGCGGCATGTCCTTCGGCTCGGACGGCGCGGTGATCGCCCCCTGCTGGGCCGCCGCGCGCGCCTTCGGCTCGCGCCGCTTCAGCCGCCGCGGCGGCAGGATCTCCGGGTCGCTCACCACCGTCTTGGCGAGGAAGATGGCCGCGTCCAGCTTGGTGAAGGCGCGGCCGCGGTAGCACGAGATGGGTGCAGCCGCGCAGCTTGGCGAGATGTTCGAGCTGCTCCAGCACGAAGGTGCCGAGGCCGCGGCCCTGGAACTCCGGGTCCACCGCCAGCTCCTCGACGAAGAGCGGGCGCATGTCGCGGGCGCGGAAGTAGCGCTCGTTCATCCAGTTGTCGGTGCCGATGATGGTGAGCGCGCATTCGGCATAGCCGACGATCCGCTCCTTGCCGCCGGCGCGGATGACGAAGAGCAACTGCTCGATGCCCTTCTCATCGAAGACCTCCAGGAATCGCTTCTTCGACTTCGGCCGCTGGTACTCCACCGTCGACCGGTTCACCTCGCGGAACACCGCCTTGATGAACTCCCAGGTGCGGTTGAGGTCGCGCTTGTTGAGATGGCGCACCCGCACCTGCGGTTCGGCGTCGAGCGCGGCCTCGGTTGCGGGATTGTCGGCGGCCATGGTCGTCCCGGATGGTGTTGTGATCCGCTCCTCTTAGCCCAGCCACCCCGCGCCTTCCTAGCCGCCGGCCCGACCCATTCGCCCGGCGCATGACGATAAGGCAGCCCGCCGGGTTGCGGCGGTGCCTGCGGCAATGCCACCGTGCCCGCCGCATTCGAGGACCCGAGGGGACATGCCATGGCCGCCGATCTGTCGCTGATCGAGAAGAGCGCTACCGACATCGTCAAGCTGCTGAAGGCGGGGGAGGTGACGCCGATCGATCTCCTCGACACGCTGGAGAAGCGCATCAAGGCGGTGGACGGCAAGGTCAACGCTCTGCCGACGCTCTGCTTCGACCGGGCCCGCAAGCACGCCCGCGCGCTCATGAAGAAGCCGAAGGAGGGCAGGGGTCTCCTGCAGGGCATGCCGGTTCCCATCAAGGACCTCACCGACGTCGCCGGCGTCCTGTCGACGCAAGGCTCGCCCATCTTCAAGGACTTCGTGCCGGAGGCTTCCAACATCCTCGTCGAGCATCTCGAGGCCCAGGGCGGCGTCATCTACGCCAAGTCCAACACGCCGGAATTCGGCGCCGGCGCCAACACCTTCAACGAGGTCTTCGGCGCCACGGTGAACCCCTACAACACGAAACTCTCGGCTGCCGGCTCCTCCGGCGGCGCGGCTGTGGCGCTCGCCACCGGCATGGCCTGGCTCGCCCACGGCTCCGACATGGGCGGCTCCCTGCGCAACCCCGCGAGCTTCTGTGGCATCGTCGGCATGCGCCCCTCGCCGGGCCGCGTCGCCGCAACGCCCGGCACCAAGATCGACGCCACGCTCGGCGTCGAGGGCCCGATGGCCCGCACCGTGACCGACCTCGCCCTGCTGCTCGACGCCATGAGCGGCGACGACCACCGCGACCCGCGCTCGCTGCCTGCCCCGAAGAAGAGCTTCCGCTCGATCCTCAAGGGGCCGTGGAAGCCGAAGCGCGTCGCCTGGTCGCCCGACCTCGGCATCACCCCGGTCGACCCCGAGGTGCGCGCCATCACGGAAGCCGCGGCGAAGCGCTTCAAGGAGGCCGGCGTCATCGTCGAGGAGGCCCATCCCGACTTCTCCGAGGTGCACGAGTGCTTCGGCACGCTGCGCGCCTATGCCTTCGCCACGACCAAGTTCGAGCTCCTCAAGACCCACCGCGACAAGCTGAAGCCGGAGGTGATCTGGAACATCGAGAAGGGCCTGAAGCTGACCATGGACGAGCTGACGCGCGCCGAGGCGCAGCGCCAGACCATGCTCAGGCGGACGCTCGCCTTCTTCGACCGCTACGACCTGCTGCTCACCCCCGCCACCATCGTCGCCGCCTATCCTGTCGAGCAGCGCTATGTCGCCGAGTGCGACGGCTTCACCTTCCCCGACTACGTGCAGTGGCTCTCCATCGCCTATGCGCTGACGACGGTCTCCTGCCCCGCCCTGTCGCTGCCCTGCGGCTTCACGAAGGACGGCCGACCGATCGGCCTGCAGATCGCCGCCCGCCCCCACGGCGAGGACCGCGTTCTGGCCGGCGCCAAGATCATGGAGGACATCCTCGGCATCGGTTCGGTGAAGCCGGTCGATCCGAGGGGGTGAGGGCGGGGGGAGGCCCTTTGCTCTATCGGCGGGCAAGGACACCGCCCCATCCGTCATGGCCGGGCT
>LNFH01000313.1 GCA_001464235.1 Rhizobiales bacterium Ga0077556
GTGAACTTCGGCGCCGGCACCCAGGCTCCCGGCGCGACGGCGCTGTCGCGGACCTCGGACGTTCGCATCCGCACGGACGTCCACACCGTGAAGATCGGGCTCAACTATCTGTTCGCCACCGGCCCTTCGGCGGTGGTCGCGCGCTACTGACCGCGCGCCGCGGCGGGCAGGGCGCCCGCCGCCACTGGCAAGGCCCGGAGTCGAAGGCCGGTGCGGCGACGCGCCGGCCTTTTCGCATCGGTCGCCGCCGCGTCATGCGGACGCGGGCACGAAGGGCGAGGCTGGGCGGGAAAAAGGGAAGCTGACGTCACGAGGGCCGTGGCCGGCGTCGCCGCGTGCGAGTACCGCCGCTCAGGTCCGCCGACCGTAGACGAAGGTGGCATCCGGCGAACGGGCTGGCGGCTGGAAAATGACCTGGATCCGGGCCGGGAGGCGCACGGGATCGCCGCAGGTTTGTCGCCGTCGTGCGGCTCAGCTCACGCGCACGAAGCGGCGGATGCGCGAGCGGGGCTTGGCGATGCGGCGGGTGACGGTGACGCCGCGGGTCGAGACCTCGATGCGGCGGTCCTGCGTCGGCACGAAGAACCGGGCGGTCTCGGATGCGCCGTCCACCTTCAGGAAGTCGGTATCGGCAGCGCGCATGATCGATTTCACCGAACCGAAGGTCATGCGAAACTCCCCGCCACGAACGGACGACCGCCTTGAAGAAAAATGGAGCGGGAGAAGGGATTCGAACCCTCGACCCCAACCTTGGCAAGGTTGTGCTCTACCCCTGAGCTACTCCCGCATCCGGGTACCCGCCAGCGCCTGGGCGCCGGGGGAGGGCGGTTCTATGCCAAAGGATGCCGGGGATTGCAATGGCCTGTTTTGACTTTTTTCGCGACGCCTCCACGGACGCCCGGGCATCCCGACTTTGACGGCCGGAGAGCGGCCCGCTATCCCCGTCGGGTACGGCAGAGGCGGCTGAGGCGGAGCTCAAGGAATGGGATCGGGTTTTCTCGCGCTGACCGCGGCGACGCGATACCGGCTGATGGACGCGACGGTCCCTGCGAGCCTCGTCGACGGCGCCGGCGGCTGGCCGGTGCGCGATGATCTCGTGCGGGCCGACATCCTGGTGGTCGACGGCGTCGTCGCCGCCGTGGACGCCGCCGGGACCGTGGCGACGGCGCCGGGCGTCGTGCCGGTCCTCCTCGACGGGGCGATGGTCTTTCCCTGTTTCGTCGACGCCCATACCCACCTCGACAAGGGCCACATCTGGCCGCGCACGCCCAATCCCGACGGCACCTTCCCGGGGGCGCTGGCGGCGGTGGCCGCCGACCGGGCGGCGCACTGGTCCGCCGCCGACGTCGAGGCGCGGATGGGCTTCGCGCTGAAGTCCGCCTTCGCCTACGGCACTGCGGCGATCCGCACCCACATCGATTCGCTCCCCGCCCAGATCGACATCTCCTGGCCGGTCTTCGCGGCGCTCCGCGAGGCCTGGCGCGGCCGCGTCGACCTGCAAGCCTCCTCGCTCTGCGGCATCGACGTCGCCGTGGAGGAGGGCTACCTGCCGCGCATCGCCGCGGCCGCGAAGCGCTTCGGTGGCGGCCTCGGCTGCGTCACCTACATGTCGCCGAACCTGCCCGGCGGCCTGGAGGCGATCTTCTCGACCGCCCGCGAGGCCGGCCTGCCGCTCGACTTCCACGTCGACGAGACCCTCGACCCCGGCGCCCATTCGCTGCGCCTCATCGCCGAGGCGGCCATTCGCCACGGCTGGTCCTCGGCCGGGCTCGGCCGCATCGTCGTCGGCCATTGCTGCTCGCTGTCGGCGCAGCCCGATGCCGAGGTGGAGGTGACGCTCGACCGCGTCGCCGAGGCGGGCCTCGCCGTGGTGTCGCTGCCCATGTGCAACATGTACCTGCAGGACCGCCGCGCCGGCCTGACGCCGCGCCGCCGCGGCGTCACCCTGCTGCACGAGATGAAGGCGCGCGGCATTCAGGTGATGGTGGCGAGCGACAACACCCGCGACCCCTTCTACGCCTATGGCGACCTCGACATGCTGGAGACCTATCGCGAGGCGACGCGCATCCTGCACTTCGACCATCCCGTCGGCGACTGGCCGCGCGCCGCCACCACGACGCCCGCCGAGGCCTGCGGCTTCGCCGGCCGCGGCCGCATCGCCCCGGGCACGGCGGCCGATCTCGTCGTCTTCCGCGGCCGTACCTGGACCGAACTCCTGTCGCGCCCCCAGTCCGACCGCACGGTCATCCGCGCCGGGCGCGCCATCGACACCACGCTTCCCGACTACCGCGACCTCGACACGCTTTGGAGCTGACCCCATGACGACAGGCGAGACGCAAGCCGGTGCGGCCCCGGGCGAGGCCCGGCCGCGCTACGACATCGACGGCCTGAAGGCGAAGCTCGCCGGCATCAAGACCGAGGACAACGCCAATCTCGTCCGCCAGAAGAGCCGCGACTTCTACTGGTACTCGCCGACCCTGAAGCGCCAGCTCGACCACGTCGTCGGCGACATCATCGTCTCGCCGGTGAGCGAGCAGGAGGTGGTGCGGGTGCTGGCCGCCGCCCACGAGCTCGGCATTCCCGTCACGCCGCGCGGCACCGGCACCGGCAATTACGGCCAGGCCATGCCGCTCTCGGGAGGCATCGTCCTCGACCTCTCCGGCATGAACAAGGTGCTCACCGTCCAGCCCGGCCGCTTCGTCGCCGAGGCCGGCGCCGTCATCGCCGACATCGACAAGGTGGCGCGGCCGCAGGCGCAGGAAATCCGCATGCACCCCTCGACCTATGCCACGGCGTCGGTGGGGGGCTTCATCGCCGGCGGCTCGGGCGGCGTCGGCTCCATCACCTGGGGCGGCCTGCGCGACGCCGGCAACGTGATCCGGCTCAAGGTCGTCACCATGGAGGCGAAGCCCCGCGTGCTGGAGCTGACCGGCGACGACCTCGCCAAGGTCGCCCACGCCTACGGCACCAACGGCATCATCACCGAGGTCGAGATGCCGCTCGGCCCCGCCTATCCGTGGACCGACCTCTTCCTCGGCTTCGACACGTTCGAGCGCGCCGCCGCTTTCGCCAACCTGCTCGGCGAGGCGGACGGCATCGCCAAGAAGAACGTCGCGGTCATCGCGGCGCCGGCGCCGCAGACCTATTTCCTGCGCCACCAGGACTACATGCGGCCGGGCCAGCACGTGGTCGTCGCCGTCGTCGCCGATTTCGCCGTCGATGCGGC
>LNFH01000314.1 GCA_001464235.1 Rhizobiales bacterium Ga0077556
GCTCGCCGAAGGCGATGACCTCGAGCGCCCGCTCGACGCCGACGAGGCGCGGCAGGCGCTGGGTGCCGCCGGCGCCCGGCACGAGGCCGAGCTTCACCTCGGGCAGGCCGAGCTTCGCCGAGGGCACGGCGACGCGGTAGTGGCAGGAGAGCGCGAGTTCCAGGCCGCCGCCCAGCGCCGTGCCGTGGATGGCCGCGACCACCGGCTTCGGGCAGGCCTCGAGGATGGCGTTGACCTCGTTCAGCGGCACGCCCTTCGGCGGCTTGCCGAATTCGGTGATATCGGCGCCGGCGATGAAGGTGCGCCCGGCGCAATGGATGACCACCGCCTTCACGGCCGGGTCGGCGCCGGCCTTCTGCACCGCCTCGGCGATGCCGGTGCGGACGTTGGCCGAGAGGGCGTTGACGGGGGGCGAATCGACGGTGACGACGGCGACATGGCCCTCGGTGGCGAGGTCGACGACTTCGTTGATGGCGGTCACGGGCGAACTCCTGGCATGGCGATGAAAGGGGGGCGGTCAGCGCGGGCGCTGGCCGGCGAAGGGAAGCGTGGAGGACAGGCCGCCATCGACGGGGAAGGCCTGGCCGTTGACGTAGCTCGCCTCGTCGCTGGCGAGGAAACAGGCCATGGCGGCGATCTCCTCCGGCTGACCGGGGCGGTTCATGGGGTTGAGCTGGCCGAGCTTGCCCTCGCTGCCGCGCTTGCGGGCATGGTCGAAGATCGGGACGGTCATGCCGGTCTCGATGAGGCCGGGGCAGACGGCGTTGACGCGCACGCCGGTGCCGTAGAAGGCGTTGGCCGACGTCTGCACGAGGCTGACGACGCCGGCCTTGGAGGCCGAATAGGGAGCGCCGCCGGCATTGGCCTTGAGGCCCGCCACCGAGGCGGTGCAGACGATGGCCCCTCCCCCCTGCGCGATCATCAGCGGCGCGACCTCGCGGATGGCGAGGAAGGGGCCGATCAGGTTGACGCGCAGGATCTCCTGCCAGGTCTCGACGGTGAGGTCGAAGAAGGGCGTCAGCCCGCCGGAAATGCCGGCATTGGCATAGATGGCGTCGATGCCGCCGAACTCCGCGACGGCGCGGGCGACATAGGCCTTCACGTCGGCCTCGGAGCCCGCATCGGCGGCCATGGCGATGGCTTTCGCGCCGGTGCCGCGGATCTCGGCCGCCACCGCCTCGACCGCCTCCGCCGCGCGGTCGACGAGGAGCACGGAGGCTCCCTCCCTGGCGAAGAGGCGGGCGCTCGCCCGACCGATGCCGCTCGCCGCACCGGTGACGATGGTGCGCTTGCCCTGCAGCCTGCCCATGGGGTCCTCCCGAGACCGTCTTCGCCCGTTAGCGGGCCTTGTCCTCAGCCTCCCAGGCCGACAGCACCGCGCGCATGGCGGTGACGAGGGCGAGCGGCTGGTCGATCAGCACGTGATGCTGGGCTTCCGGTATCTCGATGAACAGCGAGCCCGCCGGCGCCTGCCGCCGGACATAGGCCTTCACCTCGTCGGGGAAGAGCACGGATTGCGAGCCCCAGGTGATGGCGAGGCGGCACTTGGCAGCGGCGAGGTCCTCGGAGGGGTCGCGGCGGGTCATGCGCGACCACATGAAGGGATCGAAGCGCCAGGTCCAGCCGCTGGAGCCGTCGGCCTTCTTCACCTCGCGCAGCGAGCGGCGGGCGATGGCGTCGACGACGTAGAGGTTGTCGGCGGTCTGCGCCGGCATCAGGCGGAAGCGCGCCAGCGCCTGTTCGAAGGTGTCGTAGACGATGGTGTCACGCGGCTCGCGGGACGGCGGGCGGCCGAAGTCTCGCTTCGCCCGCAGCTCCTTCGACAGGAAGGGCGAATCGATGGTCATCAGCCCGCCGATGCGCTCGCCGTGGGTGGCGGCGAACGCCATGGCGGGAAAGCTGCCGAAGGAATGCGAGACCACCACCGGCTTCACCGGCCCGTCGGCGAGGCCGGTCGCGGCGATGGTGGCGAGCATCTCGCCCATCAGGTCGTCCATCGTATAGGCGGGCCGCCAGTCCGACCCGCCCATGCCCGACCAGGACGGGGCGACGACGCGATGGGTTTCGGCGAAGAAGGGCGCGAGATGGCTCCACCAGTCGGCATGGGCCGAGCCACCGTGCAGCAGCATGAGGCCCGGCTTGCCGCGCTCGCCCCAGGCGAGCGTCTCGATGGTGACGCCGGCGCCCTGGTGGGTGAAGCGCTCCGGCTCCACCGCCACCGCCCGGTCGAACCAGGCGGGCGCCGGCGGTTTTGCCCCGGCGAAGGCGGCCAGTGGGGCGGGGATCGGCTCACTGGCCATGCGGAAGTCCCGATGAATGAAGGTCGCGGCCAGCATTCACCCCGCACCCGGCCCTCGCAATAGGCCGAACGGCAGGAGCGGGATGCGGCCGCGACCG
>LNFH01000315.1 GCA_001464235.1 Rhizobiales bacterium Ga0077556
TCCTGCCACGGCCGCTCGTAGGTCTTCTCGATATGGGCGCGCGCGTGGTCGACCAGGTGCATGTAGTGCACGCCGGAGGGGCAGGTGGTCATGCAGGAGAGGCATGAGAGGCAGCGGTCGACGTGTTTCACCACCTCTTCCGTCGCCGGCTGCCCGGTCTCGAACATCTCCTTCATCAGGTAGATGCGCCCGCGCGGGCTGTCGAGCTCGTCGCCGAGCAGCTGGTAAGTCGGGCAGGTCGCGGTGCAGAAGCCGCAGTGCACGCAGGTGCGGAGGATCTTCTCCGACGTGGCGATCGCAGGGTCCGCGAGCTGGGCGAGGCTGAAGTTCGTCTGCATGGCCTCAAACCCCCGGATACATGCGGCCGGGATTGAGAACCCCGTCCGGATCGAAGCTCGCCTTCATCTTGCGCTGGATCGCCATGAGGGGGCCGGCGGGTGGCGAGAATACGTCCACCGCGCCGCGCACCGTCTCCGCTGCGCGGACGAGCGTGGCGTAGCCGCCGGCCGCCTTCGCCGCCGCGTGGACGCGCCCTGCCCCTGCATCCCCCGTCGCCGCGACGCCCGCCCAGACGAGGCCGCCGCCCCAGTCCAGCATAAGGCGAGGCTCGAGCGGCGCCAGCCGCTCGGCGAGGGCCGGTGCCGCCGAGGGCGGCACGGAGATGCGCCACACCGCCTCGTCGGTTCCGGCGAAGGCGGCGGCGTCGCGGATGCCGGCCCACAGGCCGGCGGAAGTCTCGGCCTCCAGGGTCTCTACGGCGCCGAACGGCGCCAGCAGGCGCGACAGCGCGTCGGTGCGATAGGCGAGGGACGCGGAAAAGCCCTCGATGCGGATGAGGGTGCGTGCGGTCTCGCCACCGGAAGCCGGCAGGTGCGCCGCGCCCGTCGGCTCGAACGGCGAGCCGAGCGCTGCCGACAGGGCGGCCACCGCCTGTGGGATCGACAGGCCCGTCACGGCCAGCGTCCGCTCGCCCTCCGCCTTCGGCAGCACCTTGAAACAGACCTCGTGGAAGACGGCGAGCGTGCCGAGGGAGCCGGCCAGCGCCTTGACGAGGTCGAGCCCGGTGACGTTCTTCATCACCCGGCCGCCGGACTTCACGTCCTCGGCGAGCCCGTTGACGAATTTCAGCCCGATCATCGAATCGCGGGCGGCGCCGAGGTTGATCCGCGCCGGACCCGACACATTGGCCGCGGCGATGCCGCCGACCGTCGGCTCGCCGGCGGTCCCGTAGAGCGGGCGATGGTCCATCGGCTCGAAGGGCAGGCGCTGCCCCTTCGCCGCCAGCGCCTCGGTGACCTCGCGCAGCGGTGTGCCGGCCTTGGCCGCGATGACGAGCTCCGCCGGTTCATAGAGCGTGATCCCGGAGAGTTTCGCCGTGGAGACCGTCGCGGCCGCCTGGACCGGCCGGCCGAGGCCGGCGCGGGTGCCGCCGCCGGCCACCGCCATCGGCGTCCCGGCACGGCGCGCTTCAGCGATCACCGCTGCGAGTTCGGTAGGAGAAGAGGGGGCGTGGAGGGTCATGCCGTCGCCGATCGATGAAAGAAGGCCCCACCCGTACCCTCCCCTCGCTGGCGCGAGGAGAGGGGGACTTCCACCTCCCGAACCAATACATGGCTTGTGCCTGGCGCAGCCGTCACCGGCTCGAAGCGCGACGCCATGGTCCCCCTCCCCGCGCAGCGGGGAGGGTAGGGGTGGGGCTTTCGTCGCGGCCTCGCGTGTTCCAGACGAATCGCCATCACGCGGCCTCACGCGACGCTTCGTCCCGTGGCGCATCCAGCGGAAACACCTTGGCTGGGTTGAGCAGCCATTGCGGGTCGAGGGCGGTCTTGATCCGCGTCTGCTGCAGCAGGTCGACCTCGGTGAACTGCTCGCGCATCAGGTCGCGTTTCTCGATGCCGACGCCGTGCTCGCCTGTCAGGCACCCGCCGAGCTGCACGCAGAGCCTGAGGATGTCCTCGCCGGCATGTTCGGCCTTCACCTGCTCGGCGGGGTCGTTGACGTTGAACATGACGAGGGGATGCAGGTTGCCGTCGCCGGCGTGGAAGACGTTGGCGACGCGCAGTCCGTAGCCTTTCACGATGCGGTCGATGCCCTCCAGCACGTCGGGCAGCCGCCCCGTGGGGATCGTGCCGTCCATGCAGATATAGTCGGCGACGCGGCCGGTGGCGCCGAAGGCGGACTTGCGCCCCTTCCAGATCGCCGCCGTCTCCATAGCCGATTTCGATTCCTTCACCGTCGCCACGTCGTGCCGGCGGGCGATCTCGACGATCCGCGCCAGCATGGCCTCCATCTCGGATTCCGAGCCCTCGACCTCGATGATGAGCATGGCTTCCACGTCGAGCGGATAGCCGGCCTTGGCGAAGGCCTCGCAGATGTGGATCGCCTCGCGGTCCATGTACTCGATGGCGACGGGAATGATGCCGGCCCCGATGATGTCCGAGACGGTCTGCCCGGCCTGGGCGATCTCGCGGAAGCCGAACAGCACCGGGCGGGCGCCCTCCGCCTGCCTGAGGATGCGCACCGTCACCTCGGTGACGACGCCGAGCTGGCCTTCGGACCCCACCAGCAGCCCGATCAGGTCGTAGCCCGGTGAGTCCAGCGCGCCGCCGCCGATCTCGACGATCTCGCCCTCCACCGTCACAAGCTTGAGGCCCAGGATGTTGTTGGCGGTGACGCCGTACTTCAGGCAGTGCGCGCCGCCGGAATTCATCGCCACGTTGCCGGCGATGGTGCAGGCGAGCTGGCTCGACGGGTCGGGGGCGTAGAAGAAGCCGGCGTGGGCCACCTCTCCCGAGATGGCGAGATTGGTGATGCCCGCCTCGACCCGCATGGTTCTGTCGGCGAAATTGACGTCGAGCACCCGGTTCATCTTGGCGACGCCGAGCACCACCGCATCCTCCTGCGGGATCGAGCCACCGCAGAGCGACGTCCCGGCGCCGCGCGCCACCACCGGCACACCCTCGGCATGGCAGAAGGCGAGGATCGCCGCGACCTGCTCCGTCGTCTCCGGCAGGACCACGACCATGGGGAGGCGCCGGTAGGAGGTCAGCGCATCGGTCTCGAAGGCCCGCCGTTCCTTCTCCTCGGTGATCACGCCCTCGCCGGGCACGATAGCCCTCAGCGCGGCGATGACGCGGTCGCGCTTCGCCAGCACGTCGGCGCGCGGCACGGGAAAGGCGATGGCCATGGCGTTCTCCCTCTGCGGGTTCGGGCCTTCCGGCCCTCCCGGCTGGAATGATTTCAAACGACTATACGCTGGTTCCCCTCTGGCGGAATGGTGCGGTTGCGGTCAAGATTGTTTCCTTGATGGAAAGAATGGGAGCGAGCCTTTGACGCCGCTTGCCGATCTCGAGGTCTTCGCCCGTGTCGTCACCGCCGGCAGCATGTCGGCGGCCGGCCGCGAGATGGGTCTGTCGCCGGCGGTCATCTCCAAGCGCATCAAGCGGCTGGAGGAACGGCTCGGCACACGCCTCCTCCAGCGCACCACGCGGCAATTGTCCCTCACTGAGGCGGGGCAGGGCTATTACGAGCGGGTCGTCGCCATCCTGGCCTCCATCGACGAGGCCGAGAGCTTCGTCACCCGCCGCTCCAACCTCGCCCGCGGAACGCTGCGCGTCTCGGCGCCCACCTCCTTCGGCCGGCTGCACATCGCGCCGCACCTGCGCACCTTCCTCGGCGCCAATCCGGACCTCGTCGTCCATCTCGAACTCTCCGACAGCTTCGTCGACATCGTCGCCGAGGGCTACGACGTCGCCATCCGCATCGGTGAGCTGGACGATTCGTCCTTCGTCGCGCGGCGGCTCGCGCCCAATCACCGGCTCCTCGTCGCAACGCCCGGCTATCTCGCGGCGCGCGGCCGGCCGGCCGATCTCGCCGACCTCGCGGAGCACGCTCTCCTCGCGCACAACGCCGACACCTGGCGGCTGGAGGGTCCCGACGGCCTGCAGGTGGTGCGCCTGCACGGTCCCTTGCGCACCAATTCCTCCGAGGTCGTCCGCGAGGCGGTCCTCGCCGGCATCGGCATCGCCCTGCGCTCCACCTGGGACGTCGGGCCCGAACTCCAGGACGGCCGTCTCGAGGTCGTGCTGCCGCAGTGGCGCGCCTCGCGCCGCGTCGCCGTCCATGCCGTCTATCCCACCCGCCGCTTCCTGCCGCAGAAGGTCCGCGTCTTCGTCGACTGGCTGGCGGCGCTCTATGGGCCGGTCCCCTATTGGGACCAGGGGCTCGACCTCGCGCCGCGGGAAGGCTAGAGGCTTGGCGGCAAGGCCTAGGGGGACGCACTGTCACGTGTGCAGCGGATGATCCGCCCAAAGGTCATTCACCCGGAACACCGCATGACGCGCGCCCTGTCCGACCTCGATCTCCGCCTCGCGGGCCTTCTGGCCGAGGCCGGCTTCGCCCGCGCCGAGCCGCCGCTGCTGATCGCCGCCGATCTCGTGCGCGATCTCGTCGGCGAGGCGCTCGCCCGCCGCCTCTTCCTCACCAGCGACGCGGAAGGCCAGGAGCTCTGCCTCCGTCCCGACTACACGATCCCCGTGGTCCAGGCCCATCTCGAGGGGCCGCGCGCCGGCGAGGCCGCCGCCTATTCCTATCTCGGTCCCGTCTTCCGGCACCGCCCCGGCATGGCGGGCGAGTTCAACCAGGCCGGCATCGAGCTGCTCGGCCGCGCCGACCGCGAGGCTGCCGAGGCCGAGGTCGTGGCCCTCGCGCTGAAGGGTGCCCGTCTCTACACCGACGGGCCGCTGACGCTCGCCATCGGCGACGTCGGCATCTTCATGGCGCTGGTGGCGGCCCTGGGACTGCCCCCGGTCTGGCGCCGCCGCCTCGCCAAGGACTTCCGCCGCTCCGGCATGCTGGAGGGCGACCTGAAGCGCCTCGCCGAGCCGGCGCGCAACGGCTCGACCCATGCCGGCCTGCTCGCCGCGCTCGAAGGCTCCGACCCCAAGGCGGCGCGCGCCCTCGTCGCCGACCTCCTGTCCATCGCCGGCATCACGACGGTGGGCGGCCGTTCCGCCGCCGACGTCGCCGAGCGCTTCCTCGAACAGGCGGCCCTCGGCACCGGCGGGCTCAGTCCGGACAAGGTGGCGGTGGTGGAGAAGCTTCTCGCCATCGATACCGACGCCGCCTCCGCCGAAGCGGCCATCCGCGACCTCGCAGGCGCCTCCGGCCTCGCCATGGGCGAGGCGATCGACAGGCTCGCGCGCCGTAACGCGCTGCTCGCCGCGGCCGGGATCGACCTCTCCGCCGCGCGCTTCTCCACCCGCTTCGGCCGCGATGTGGACTATTACACGGGCCTCGTCTTCGAGGTTCATGACGGCTCGGGCCGCGAGGCACGTCCCCTGGTCGGCGGCGGGCGCTATGACCGCCTCACCGACATGATGACCGCCAAGATGGGGCTCGACATCAAGGTTCCGGCGGTGGGCTGCGCCTTCTGGGTGGAACGCCTCGCCGTGGCGGGAGGCCGCGCATGACCGACACGCCGCTCGTCTTCGCCATTCCCTCCAAGGGCCGGATCCTCGAATCGGCTCAGGGCTTCCTCGAGCGCGCCGGCCTGAAGCCGGTGCAGGGGCGCGGTGCCCGCGATTATCGCGGCACCATCCCGGGCCTCGACCAGGTCGAGGTCGCCTTCCTCTCCGCCTCCGACATCGCCAGGGAGCTGGCGGCGGGAACGGTCCATCTCGGCCTCACCGGCCTCGATCTCATGCACGAGGCGACGCCGGAGCCCGAGGACAGGCTGGTCTCGCTGACCCCGCTCGGCTTCTCGCGCGCCGACGTGGTCGTCGCCGTGCCGCAGGCCTGGATCGATGTCGCCACCATGGCCGATCTCGACGACGTGGCGAGCCAGTATCGCGCCCGCCACCGCTCGCGCATGCGCGTGGCCACCAAGTACCTGAACCTCACGCGCGCCTTCTTCGACCGCCACGGCATCGCCGACTACCGCATCGTGGAATCCGCGGGCGCGACCGAGGGCGCACCGGCGGCCGGGGCGGCCGAGCTCATCGTCGACATCACCACGACGGGCGCGACGCTCGCCGCCAACGCGTTGAAGGTGCTGGACGACGGCGTCATCATGAAGTCGGAGGCCCACCTCGTGGCCTCGCGCACCGCGCCCTGGAGCGCCGGCGCGCTCGCCTCCGCGCGCGACATGCTCGACCGCATCGCCTCGCAGGCGCGCGCGCGCAAGGTCCGCGAGGTCCGCACCCGCTTCGCGGCCGCCGACGCGTCGCTGCTGGACGAGGCCCGGGCGCGGTTCGGCGTCGAGGCGCCCTTCGGCGGCCCTACGTCCTCCGGGATGCTGACCCTGCACTGCCCGCCGGCGGCGCTCTTCGCCCTCGCCCGCTTCCTGCGCGAGAGGGGCGCGGAGACCGTGTCGGTGACCGAACTCGACTATGTCTTCTCGCGCGACAACCCGCTTTACGAGACCCTCGCAGCGGCTCTCGCCTGAGCCTCAGACGGCATCCGTCGACGTGACGACGAAGGTCTGCATCGCGCCGTCCTCGTCGCGGATCGAGACATATTCACCGATCTGGAACGGGTGGTCGCCGAAGCGGAAGCCGGCCTCGTCGTCGTCGTCCGCCCCGGGATCGTAGTCGAAGGTCCAGGTCGCGCCCTTGGCACCGCCCGGCTTGTGGACGAGCAGCCCGTGCTGGTCGGCGCACCTTGCAGAGCGCGCGGTGCTCCTTCCAGGCGTCGGCGTCGATGAAGCGGGCGGCCGTCAGCGGCGCGACGAACTCGTAGCCGTGCAGCTTCGAGCCCTCCGGATGACCGGGCGAGCGCGCCATGTTGAGGCGGATGCGGTGGAAGCCCCGGGGGAGAGTCGTCATGCGGCGATACCTCTGGCTGTGACGCTCCCTTGATGCGCCGCGCCTCTCCGCGCCGCCTTGATCGGGGTCAACTGGCCCTAGATCTCAGGGCAGGCCCAGGGCCCGCGCCGCCATCACCGCGCCCATGCCCGCCGCCAGCGCCGCGATGTCCTTGCGCACCGCGACCATGGCGAGGGTCGCGGCGGCGATGCCAATCCAGGCGGAGAGCCCGCCGCGCATGGCGAGCGGCACGACGGTCGCGACGATGATGGCGCCCGGCAGGGCCTCGAGCGCCGCGCGCAGGAAGGGCGTCAGCGGCACGCGGCTCATGATCCAGTAGCCGGCGAAGCGCACCGCATAGGTCGCCGCCGCCATGGCGAGGATGGCGGTGACAGGACCGGCCCACTCAGTCGCGGTCACGGAAGGCTCCGGCGGCGAGCGAGCCGGCGACCGCGCCGGCGATGATGAACCAGTAGCCCGCGACGAGATGCGCGGTGATCACCGCGGCGCCCGCGGCCACCGGCCAGGCGAGCCGGTCGCGCCTCAGCCGGAATAGGCCGATCGACATGGCGGTGAAGGTCAGCGGCATCACCATGTCGATGGCGAAGCGCCTGGGGTCGGTGAGGAGATGGCCGAGGGCATGGCCGGGAATGGTCGCCAGCGTCCAGATGATCCACATGAACAGCCCGGCGCCGACGAAGACGCCGGCGTCCTGGCCGCCCTGCGCATGGTAGCGCGAGCCGATGACGAAGTTGGCGTCCGTCAGGCCGGCGAGGCCGAGGTGCACGGGCCCGGTCGGTCCGCGCGACAGCCAGGGCTGAAGGGCGGCACCCATCAGCAGGAAGCGGAGGTTCACCGCCGTCGTGACGGCGGCCAGCGCCGCGATGGCCGCGAGCGAGAAAACCTCGGGCCACAGCTGCAGGGCGAGGAGCTGGGACGCCCCCGCATAGACCGTGAAGCTCATCAGCACCGCCTGGCCGAGGGTCAGGCCCTTCTCGGCGGAGGCGGCCCCCACGGCCGCAGCGAAGACGAGAACCCCCGGCAGCATCGGCACGCTCAGCCTTGCCCCCTCGACCATGCCGGCGACGGTGCAGGGAACAGGACGGGCGGCGTCGGGATGGGGTGCGTGCATGGGCCTTCGGCTGGTTTCGACCTTTCTCCCGTTCCTCGGCCGGCCGGTCCAGCCCTTGCCCGTGCAGGGCCGGGGCCCGCGCATCGCAGGGGTGGCCGGGGAACCAGTGCGGGCGACCGGGGTTCGTTTCGCCCGCTCCGGCGGAAAGAGACACTCTTGGTCCCGCGCCCCGCGCTCAGTCCAGCCGCTTGCGGAAGAAGAACTCCCAGCTCGCACTGGCGTCGGCGAGATAGCGCTCCACGGGCTCGCGCACGAAGCCGAGCTTCTCGTAGAAGCGATGGCCACGCAGGAAGCGCGTGTCGCTCCACAGCACAATGTCCCGCGCATCGCGGCCGCGCAGGAACGTCTCGCCCTCGCCATAGAGCCGCTGGGCGAGGCCCGAGCCGCGCTGGTCGGCGCTCGCATAGACCTTGAAGAGCTCGCCCGTTCCGGGCACGGCGGTCATCACAGCGGCGAGCGAGCCGACGAGGCGCCCGGCGCTTTCCGCGACGATCAGCAAGCCGTCCTGGCGCGCGTAATGGCTGGCGGGGGCCTTCAACTCGGGGAATTCCTCGTCGAGGAAGAGGCAGCCGGGATATTCAGCGAAGGTGGTGGCGATCAGGCTGGCGAGTGCCGGGCCGTCGGCGTCGGAGGCGGGGCGAATGTTCATGCGTTTCGAGGGGTGACCGTGGCGAGGGCGGCGTGGGGATCGAGCGGCACCGCGCTGAACTGCGCGGCAATCGGCAGCGCGGCGGCAAGCAGGCGCTGATAGCGGTTCCGAGGCACCTCGACGGCACCGAGCGTGGCGAGATGGGGGGTGACGAACTGCGTGTCGAGCAGGCGGAACCCGTCGGCGGTGAGCCGCGCCACGAGGTGGACCAGCGCCACCTTGGAGGCGTCGGTCTCGCGATGGAACATGCTCTCGCCGAAGAAGGCGCCGCCGAGGCTGACGCCGTAGAGGCCACCGACCAGACGTCCGTCGCGCCAGGCCTCCACCGTGTGGCAATGGCCCATCTCGAACAGCGCGCCATAGAGCCGGCGGATGCGGGCATTGATCCAGGTGCTGTCGCGTCCCTCCGCCGGAGCGGCGCAGCCGTCGATCACCGCCTGAAAATCGTGGTCCATGCGGATCTCGAACCGGCCGGACTTGACCGTGCGGGCGAGCCGCGAGGACACCGTCAGCCCGTCGAGCGGAATGATGCCGCGCCGCTCCGGTTCGACCCAGTAGAGGCCGGGATCGTCGGCGCTTTCGGCCATCGGGAAGATGCCGCAGGCATAGGCCTTGAGCAGCACCTCCGGCGTGATGGTCTGGTCGAGGTCGTCGCCGTGGCGGGTCATGACGCCAGACTAGCGGCGCCGCGTCCGCCCGGCCAGTCCGGCCGATCAGGCGAGCGCTTTCTCGAAGATGATCTGGCCGTCATCGGTCCTGCCCGTCTGCCGCCAGCCCTGGTGGCGGTAGAACCGCTCGGCCCGCGTGCCCGTGCCGGTGTTGAGCCACGCCTTGGCGTGGCCCGCCCGGGCGAGGTGGTCGCAGGCGGCGGCGAGCAGCGGACGGGCGATGCCCCGGCCTTCGCTGGCGGGGTCCATGAACAGCGCAAAGATCGAGCCGTCCCGCGGGTCGGCGGACGAGAACCCGTGGATGCCGGCCGCGTCCTCGAACACCCAGAAGGCGTCGCGGTCGATCAGGTAGTCGACGGCATCGACGATCTTCTCGGGCCGGGAGAGCACGTTCTCCCGGACCGCGAGGCGGATCTCGCTGATGCGCGGCAGGTCGGCGCGGCTCGCGACGCGGATCACTGCTTCTCGATACCGGCGACCCGCGCGGCCTCTTCCCACTTCACCGCCTCGGCATTGACGCGCGCGGCGAGTTCCTCGGGTGTGGAGGGGGCGATGACCATACCGAGACGGTCGGTGAGGCTCGCCTTGACCTCGGCGCTGGCGGCGGCGTTGCGCACCGCTTCGTTGAGCTTGGTGACCACCTCGCCGGGCACGCCGGCGGGCGTGAAGAGCCCGAACCAGGCGATGAGCTCGTAGCCCTTGGTGCCGGCGGCCTCGTCCACCGTCGGCAGGTCCGGCATCTGCGGCGTGCGCTGCTGCGAGGTGACCGCCAGTGCCCGCACCGTTCCGCCGCGCACCTGCGGCAGCATCACGCCGAGGTCGGCGGTGAACAGGGTGACGCGCCCAGCGATGAGGTCCTGCATGGCGTTGGGGCCGCTGCGATAGAAGACGTGGGTCATCTTCATGCCGGTCATCGCCAGCAGCATCTCGGTGGAGACGCGCTGAGACGACGACGCCGAGGCGAAGGTGAGGTCGGAGCGGGTCTTGGCGAGGTCGATGAGCTCGCGCAGCGTGCGGACCGGCACGGTATTGGCGACCGCGACGATCAGCGGCACCGAGCACAGGAAGGACACCGGCTGGAAGTCCTTGTGCATGTCGAAGGGCACGTTGTTGAACAGCGCCGGCGCCGCGGCATTGGTCGAGTTGGTGCCGACGAGGATGGTGTAGCCGTCGTTGGCGGCCTTGGCGACGGCGTCGGCGCCGATCATGCCGTTCGCGCCGGGGCGGTTCTCGATGACGATGGACTGGCCGAGAGTCTTCGACATCTGCTCGGCGAAGGTGCGGGCGACGATGTCGGTGGCGCTGCCGGCCGCGAAGGGTACGATCGCCCGGATCGGCCGGTTCGGATAGGTCTGCGCGTCGGCCGCGCGCGGCGCGAAGACGAGGCCGGCAACGGCCAGCGTTGCGACGGCGGCGAGGCGGGCCAGCGATGTGGCGCGGAACATGGGCGTCTCCCCTGGGCATGCTCGGGCGTCGACTGCGCCCGTTCGAAGGGGCTATCTCTATCGGCTTCGCGGGCGAAGGCAAGGGATGGCGGTGTTGCCGAGGATGAGCTGCGGCGCTTCGGCGCCTC
>LNFH01000316.1 GCA_001464235.1 Rhizobiales bacterium Ga0077556
ATCGCCGACGAGGTGCAGGGCGAGGGCACGGTCGACCATACGCCGGTCTATCCGCGCGAGGTGGTGAAACGGGCGCTGGAACTCTCCTCAACGGCGGTGATCCTTGTGCACAACCACCCCTCCGGCGATCCGACGCCGTCTCGGCCGGACATCCTGATGACCCAGCAGATCGTCGACATCGCCCGCCCGCTCGGCATCACCGTGCACGACCACATCATCGTGGGGCGCGACGGCCATGCGAGCTTCCGGGCGCTGAAACTCATCGCCTGACTCTTGCTGCGCCTTGATCTCGCCCCGGCGCGCGGCCAGAGGAGCGGCATGACCCATCCCGCTCGCTTGACGGCCGCCGTGGCCGCCCTCGTTCTCATCGCCCTTGCCGGCGGAGCCCTGGGGCAGACCGCGCCGACGCGCAGCTGGGCGGACGAGAAATGCCATCGCTACCGCCAGGCCTTCGACGACGTGCTGAGGCGCCAGGGGCGCGCCGGCCTGTCCACGGACTTCCTCGCCGCCCACGACCGGTTCGTCGCCGGCGGCTGCAGCGGCCCGGATCGGGTATGCCCGCGATCACCACGGGAGATCGATCTCGCCAATGTGATGACGGTGCGGGCGATGAATGCCGGCATGGCCAGCACCTTCCTGCCCTGGGCCTGCCCCTGAGGCACCGGCGCCCTTCCCCTCGCGGCCGTTCTTGTTTAGTTCTGACACCATGTCTGCGCGAAACGATGCCGACGTGAGCGGTGCGCTGCTTCTGCCCGAGCGGTTCGGCGCCTGGTTCGCGGGACGCGGCTGGGCGCCGCGCGCCCACCAGCTCGACCTCCTGCGGTTGGCGCGGGAGGGGCGCTCGGCGCTGCTCGTCGCACCGACCGGAGCCGGCAAGACCCTCGCCGGTTTCCTGCCCTCGCTCGTCGATCTCGCGGAGAAGCCGGCCCGCAAGGCCGCCGCGGCGCCCGCGGAACCGGTCGGACGCGCCCCGCCGCAGCGGCGGAGCGGGCTGCACACGCTCTACATCTCGCCGCTCAAGGCCCTGGCGGTGGACGTCGCCCGCAATCTCTACGCCCCCGCCGAGGAGATGGGGCTGGCGATCCGCATCGAAACCCGCACCGGCGACACGCCCGCCTCCAAGCGGCAGCGCCAGCGCTCCGATCCGCCGGAGATCCTGCTGACGACGCCGGAACAGCTCGCCCTGCTGCTCGCCTCGGCCGATGCGCCCTATCTGTTCGGCTCGCTGAAGCGGGTGGTGCTGGACGAGCTGCACGCCCTCGTCACCTCGAAGCGCGGCGATCTCCTCTCGCTCGGCCTCGCCCGGCTGTTCACCCTGGCCCCCGACCTGCAGACCGTGGGGCTGTCGGCGACGGTCAAGGATCCGGCCGATCTCGCACGGTTCCTCACGCCGCAACGGGCGGGCACGCCTAGCGCGGCCGTGGTGATGGCGGCGGCGGGCGCCGCGCCGGCCGTGTCGATCCTGGAGACGGCGGAACGCCTGCCCTGGTCGGGCCATTCGGCGCGCCACGCGGCGGGCGAACTCTACGCGGCCATCAAGGCGCACCGGACGACGCTGGTCTTCGTCAACACCCGCAGCCAGGCGGAGATGCTGTTCCAGCTGCTGTGGACGATCAACGAGGAGAACCTGCCCATCGCGCTGCATCACGGCTCGCTCGACGTGGCGCAGCGGCGTCGGGTCGAGGACGCCATGGCGGCGGGAAAACTGAAGGCGGTAGTCTGCACCTCCTCGCTCGACCTCGGCATCGACTGGGGCGACGTCGATCTCGTGCTCAACATCGGCGCGCCGAAGGGCTCCAGCCGGCTGATGCAGCGGATCGGCCGCGCCAACCATCGGCTCGACGAGCCCTCGCGCGCCGTGCTCGTGCCGGCCAACCGCTTCGAGGTGATGGAGTGCCGCGCCGCCCTGGAGGCGATCGACCGGGGGGCGCAGGACACCGAGCCGCTGCGCGCCGGTGCGCTCGACGTACTCTGCCAGCACGTTCTCGGCATGGCCTGCGCGGGGCCGATGGAAGAGGCGGCGCTCTACGAGGAGGTGCGGTCGGCGGCGCCCTATGCCGGGCTGGACGCGGCGACCTTCCAGGACGTCATCGCCTTCGTCGCCACCGGCGGCTACGCGCTGAAGTCCTACGAACGCTTCGCCAAGATCCGCCGGGACAAGAAGGGCCTGTGGCGCGTCGCGCACCCGTCGGTGGCCCAGCGCTACCGCATGAATGTCGGCACCATCGTCGAATCGCCCATGCTCAAGGTGCGGCTGGTGCGCAGCGTCCGCGGGCCGGCGGGAGGACCCTCCGGTCCGCTGATGCGCGGCGGGCGGGTGCTCGGCGAGGTGGAGGAGTATTTCGTCGAGGGGCTGGTGCCCGGCGACACCTTCGTCTTCTCCGGCGAGGTCCTGCGCTACGAGGCGCTGGTGGAGAACGAGGTCTATGTGGCCCGATCGGCGTCGCGCGAGCCCAAGGTGCCCGCCTATGCGGGCGGCAAGTTCCCGCTCTCCACCTTCCTCGCCGACGGCGTCAGGCGGATGCTGTCGGAACCGGCCGAATGGCGGAAACTGCCGGCCCAGGTCGCCGAATGGCTGGAGCTGCAGCGCGCCGTGTCGGTGATCCCCGGGCGGGACCAGCTTCTGGTCGAGACCTTTCCGCGCGGCGACCGCTTCCACCTCGTCGCCTATCCCTTCGAGGGGCGCCTCGCCCACCAGACGCTGGGCATGCTGCTGACGCGGCGCCTCGAGCGGCGGGGCCTCAGGCCCATGGGCTTCGTCGCCAACGACTATTCCCTCTCGGTCTGGGGTCTGTCCGATCTCGGCGCCGCGATCCGGCGGGGCGACCTGTCGGTGGCCGCGCTCTTCGACGAGGACATGCTCGGCGACGACCTCGAAGCCTGGCTGGACGAGAGCCAGATGATGAAGCGCACCTTCCGCACCTGCGCGGTCATCGCGGGGCTGATCGAGCGGCGCCATCCGGGCAAGGAAAAGACCGGGCGGCAGGTCACCATCTCCACCGACCTCGTCTACGACGTGCTGCGCCGGCACGAGCCCGGCCACCTGCTGCTCCGGGCGGCGCGGGCGGAGCCCGGCTCGGTCAGATGCTGTCACGCATCCGCGGGCGAATCGTGCACAGTGACCTCGAACGCGTCTCGCCGCTGGCGGTGCCCGTCATGCTGGAGATCGGCCGCGAGCCGGTCTATGGCGAGGCGGGCGAGGCGCTGCTGGCCGAGGCGGAGGCGTCGCTCCTCGCCGATGCCGGCCTGACCATGAACGACTGAGGGACTTCGATTCGGACCTGGAATGACCGCGCCCACCGAGACCGTGATCAGCCTTTCCGGCCGCCCCTTCGTCGCTGACGCCTCGGGGGCGCTGTGGTGCGCGGCCGCGCGGCTCCTCATCGTCTCGGACCTGCATCTGGAAAAAGGGTCCTCGCTGGCGGCGCGGCGCCTGCACCTGCCGCCCTACGACACGGCGCAGACCCTGGCCCGCCTCGCCGCCGTGATCGCCCGCTACCGTCCGCGGGCGGTGATCTCGCTCGGCGACAGCTTCCACGACCGCGCCGGGCCGGGGCGCATGGCCACCTGCGACGTCGCGACGCTCAAGAGCCTGCAGGCCGGCCGGGACTGGATCTGGATCGCCGGCAACCACGATCCGGTGCTGGAAGGGGCGGTGGACGGCGATTGTCGCGCCGAGATGGTCGAGGGCGCCATTCGATTCGCCCACGAACCGACCGCCGTTCCCGCGGCCGGAGAGATCGCGGGGCATCTGCACCCCTGCGTCACCGTGGTGGCGCGCGGCGGCAGCGTCCGCCGCAAGGCTTTCGTTTCATGTGAAACGCGGATCGTCATGCCGGCCTTCGGTGCGTTCACCGGCGGGCTCGACATCCGTGCGCCGGCGATCCGTTCGCTGTTTCCGGAGAGGATGACGGTCTTCGCCCTCGGCGAGCAGCGCGCCTACAGAGTCGCGGCCTGAACGTCGGCGCGCTGGTAGACCCAGACGCGGGCCGGCGGGATGTTGCGCCAGATCCGCTCGGACGGGTGGGCCGTGAAGGCGGCGCCCTTGATCGGGATGGGCGAGGTCACCGAATAGGTGAACTGCACGAAGGGCGCGCCCGGCTTCATCAGCGCCAGCGCCTCGTTCAGGAGCTTCAGGCGGATCGGCTCGGGCCGGGTCATCAGCGGCAGGCCGGAGACGAGGGCGTCGGCGGGTTCGGCGAGCCGGCCGGAGAGGGTGCGGCTCAGGGTATAGGCGTCGCCGTGGACGACGGTGGCGGCGGGAAAGCGCTCGCGCAGCAGCCGGCAGAATTCGATGGAGTATTCGACGAGGACGAGGCGCCGGGGGTCGACGCCGTGGGCGACCAGGGCGGCGGTGATGGCGCCCGTGCCCGGTCCGAGCTCGATGACCGGCCCGGTGCCGCCGGCATCGACATAGCTCGCCATCCGGCGGGCGAGGATCGGCCCCGAGGGCGCGACGGCGCCCATGCGGAGCGGGTTCTTCAGCCAGTTCTTGAGGAATCGTGCGTCGTCATCCCTCCGCTTCTCGGGTCGGCGGAGAACGGCTGCACGGCTCATGGGTGTCTGGTCGACCATCATCGGTCCGATGAAGAGGAGCTCCCCACGAGCCCTGTCACGAGGGCGTCATTCGTATCGGTATGTCACCGGGGGGTCAAGGCGGCCGGCTCGTCGGGCGGACGCGGCAGTTGGTCATACCAGATCGCCTTGTCGCCCAGCTCGAGGATGAAGGCGGCGTGGGCGCGGATCTCCTCCTCCGTCAGGCGGGGGGCGAGCGGCACGGGACGCTGGAGCTGGATGGCCTGGCCGCGGGCGGCGCGGCGTGTGGCGCTCCCCGCCTCGGCGAGGCCGAAGGAGGCCTGACGGCCGCCGATCAGCTCGATATAGACGTCGGCGAGGAGTTCCGCGTCGAGAAGGGCGCCGTGGCGCGTCCGGCGGGAATTGTCGATGCCGAAGCGGGAGCAGAGGGCGTCGAGGCTCGCAGGCGATCCCGGAAAGCGGCGCCGCGCCATGGCGAGGGTGTCGACCACCCGGTCCATGGGAAAGGGCGCCCGTCCGGTGCGCTTCAGCTCGGCGTTGATGAAGCCCATGTCGAAGGAGGCGTTGTGGATGACGAGCGTCGCATCCTCGACGAAGGACCAGAAGTCCGCGACCAGATCGGCAAAGCGCGGCTTGTCGGCGAGGAACTCAGCCGAGAGACCGTGAACGCGGAAGGCCTCCTCCGGCATGTCCCGCTCGGGATTGATATAGACGTGGTAGGTCCGCCCGGTGGGGAAGTGGTTGATCAGCTCGATGCCGCCGATCTCGACCAGCCGGTCGCCGCGCAGCGGATCGAGGCCGGTCGTTTCGGTGTCGAGGATGATCTCCCGCATCAGTGGCTCCTGCGGCTGCCGGCGAGGGCCCGGACGAGGTCGGCGACCTGGCGCTGCGCCGCCTCCAGACCATAACCCGATTCGATGACGAAATGAGCCCGCATGCGCTTCTCGGCGTCGGGCATCTGGCGGGCGAGGATGGCCGCGTATTTCTCCTCGGTCATACCGGGCCGTGCCAGGACGCGGGTGCGCTGGACGGCGGCCGGGGCCGAGATGACCGCGACGGCATCGACGCGGCGCTCCGCACCGGTCTCCAGCAGCAGCGGTATGTCCAGAACCGCGAGGGGATGGCCCGCGGCCCGCATGCGATCGCGGAACGCGCGCTCGGCGGCGCCGACCAGGGGGTGGACGATGGCTTCGAGCCGCTTCATGGCCGCGCCATCCTTGAGGACGATGGCGCCGAGCCGCGTGCGGTCGACGACGCCGTCCACGACGACGCCCGGAAAGGCCTCGCCGATGGGGCCGACGGCGGCGCCTGCATAGAGACGGTGAACGGAGGCGTCGGCGTCATGCACGGGAATGCCGGCGGCGCGGAAGAAGCCCGAGGTAGTCGACTTGCCCATGCCGATCGAGCCGGTGAGTCCGAGCAGGAACATGGTCAGTGCCCCCTGATGTCGGCGGCGAGGTGGGCGTGGAGGTCCGCCGTCACCTCGGGCGTCACGCCGAACCAGCGCTGGAAGCCGGGCACCGCCTGGTGCAGCAGCATGCCGAGGCCCTCCACCGTGCGGTGGCCGCGCGCCGCGGCGCGGGCGAGGAGATCGGTTTCGAGCGGCACGTAGACGATGTCCGAGACGATGGCGGAGGGCTTCAGGGCGTCGAGCGGCAGTTCGAGCGGCGGCTGGCCGACCATGCCGAGGGAGGTGGTGTTGACGAGGAGATCGGCCTCGGCGAGCTGGCGCGGCAGCGCATCCCAGGACAGGGGGCGGATCGCCCGCGGATGCCCGGCGGCAATCGCCTCGGCCTTGGCCAGGGATCGATTCGCCACCGTGACGACCGGTACGCCGCGTGACAGGAGGCCGTGGACGATGCCGCGGGCAGCACCGCCGGCACCGAGGATGAGGGCGTGGCCGACCTCGCGGTCCCAGCCGGGGGCCTGCTGGTCGAGGTTCTTCAGGAATCCGATGACGTCCGAGTTCATGCCGACGAGACGGCCGCCGTCGAGCCAGACGGTGTTCACGGCCCCCACTGCCACGGCGCCCGGGTCCACCTCGTCCATGGCGGCGAAGGCGCTCTCCTTGTGCGGGATCGTGACGTTGCAGCCGGCGAGGCCGCGATCGCCGAGGCTGCGCAGGAAGGCATCGACGCCGCCGGGTTCCACCGCCTCCCGGCCATAGGCGCCGTCGATCCCATAGCGCTTCAGCCAGTAGCCGTGGATGAGCGGCGAGCGGACGTGGGTGACCGGCCACCCGATGCAGCAGGCGCGGATCATGTCGCGGCGAGCCCCTGGGCGCGCAGGGCCGACAGGAGCGGCAGGAGCGGCATGCCGAGGATGGTGAAGTAGTCGCCCTCGATGCGGTCGAAGAGCTGGATGCCCTCGGCTTCGAGCTGGTAGCAGCCGACGGAGGAGAGCACGCGCTCGCCGGCGCCGGCGAGATAGGCGTCGAGGAAGGCGTCCGAGAAGGTCCGCATGGTCATGGCGGCAGACGCGACGCCCGAAAAGACGATCTCGCCATCACGGGCGAGGGCGACGCCGGAATGGAGATGGTGGGTCTGGCCGCGCAGGGCGAGGAGATTGTCGCGTGCCGCGGCCATGGATCCGGGCTTCGAGAAGCGCCGCGGCCCCAGCGCCAGCGTCTGGTCGGCACCGATGACCAGGGCGGCGGGATGGGCCCGGCTGACGGCGAGGGCCTTGGCCTCACCGAGGGCACGGGCGATGGCGGCGGGATCGCGACCCTCGCTGGCCAGCGTCGCGTCCAGCGCCCGCTCGTCGACATCGGCCGGAACCAGGTCCACGGCGAGCCCGGCCTGACGCAGCATGGCGGCGCGCGCCGCCGATTTCGAGGCGAGGATGA
This sequence comes from Rhizobiales bacterium Ga0077556, assembly GCA_001464235.1. Taxonomy (GTDB): domain Bacteria; phylum Pseudomonadota; class Alphaproteobacteria; order Rhizobiales; family Phreatobacteraceae; genus Phreatobacter. The sequence continues at coordinate 7,382 of LNFH01000316.1, forward strand.
GGCGCGTCATGCCCGCGCCTTGTCGTCGAGGGCCCGGCGGTGGTCCTTGAGCAGCGAAATGATGCCGGCCGCCGTCTCCTCGATGGAACGGCGGGTGACGTCGATGATCGGCCAGTTGTTGGTGCCGAAGAGCCGGCGGGACTGGGCGATCTCCTCGGCGACCGCCACCCGGTCGACATAGCTCGAATGGTCCTGCGGGGCGTTGAGCGTGAGAATGCGGTTCTCGCGGATCTGTACGATGCGCTCGGGGCTGGCGAAGAGGCCGACGATCAGCGGCTTTTTCAGCGACCAGATGACGTCGGGCAGCGGAATGCCCGGGACGAGCGGGATGTTGGCGGCCTTGACGCCGCGGTTGGCGAGATAGATCGAGGTCGGCGTCTTGGAGGTGCGCGACACGCCGACGAGGAGAACGTCGGCCTCCTCCCAGTTCTCCGGCAACTGGCCGTCGTCGTGCATCATCGTGTAGTTGAGGGCGTCGATGCGCCGGAAATATTCGGCGTTGAGCACGTGCTGCGCGCCGACCCGGGGCGTGGAGGCGGCGCCGAGATAGTTCTGGAACATGGAGAGGATGGGGGCCAGGACCGACAGGCAGGGACAGCCGAATTCCTTGCACTTGGCATTGAGCCGGTCGGTCAGCTCCTGCTCGACGAGCGTGTAGAGGACGATGCCGGGGCTCGATTCGATCTCGCTCAGCACCCGGTCGAGCTGCTTCTGGGAACGCACCAGGGGGTAGACGTGTTCAATCGCGGACACGGTGGAATATTGCACCGCCGCCGCGCGGCCGACCGTCATCAGGGTCTCGCCGGTGGCGTCGGACACGAGGTGGAGATGGAAGTAGCTCTCGCGACGATGCGGCATCAGCGCTCTGTATGAAATCGGGCGGGGCTGTGGACGAGCAGGGAAAAGGCCATGGAAGCGGCCGGTCCGCAAGGGGGCCCGCTTCCGCCGTCCCCGATCCGTCCCCAGGGATGGCGCGGGGGACGAGTTCACGGGCGCTGCGGGGATAAGTCCCAGGGTGCTGGCGCGACGGCTGCGGCGCGAAGGGAATTTCAGCCGCTGCTCAAGGGCTTGAAGCCGTTCCTGTGGCAGGCGTGAGGCTCCGGCCGGCGCACGGCGGCGGTGGACAACTTGTGAAGGAAACTGTCTTCTCCTAATCCAGTGTCAAGGAATCAAAGAAGACTCTCTTTCATCAAGTATGAAGGGAAAGAGGGGATCAGGGAGCGACCGTGCACAAGCCTCTTCTCGCCGTCCTGAAGGGCGGCCATGCGGCCTCCCCGCCGATCTGGATGATGCGCCAGGCCGGGCGCTACCTTCCGGAGTATCGCGCGGTGCGGGAGCAGGCCGGATCGTTCCTCGATCTCTGCTTCAATCCGGAACTCGCAGCGGAGGTGACGCTGCAGCCGCTGCGCCGCTTCGGCTTCGACGGGGCCATCCTCTTCTCCGACATTCTCGTCGTCCCGCACGCCCTGGGTCAGACGGTCGCCTTCGAGGCGGGCGAGGGACCCCGTCTCGATCCGCTCGGCGATGCCGCAGGGCTGTCGCGCCTGTCTGGGGCGCTCGACGAGGCCATCGTCGGCAAGGTCTATGAGGCGGTCGCGCGGATCAAGGAGCAGTTGCCGGAGACCACGACGTTCATCGGTTTCTGCGGCGCGCCGTGGACGGTCGCGACCTACATGGTCGCGGGGAGGGGCGGCGACGACCAGGTGGCGGCCCGTCTCTTCGCCTATCGCGATCCGGACGGATTCTCGCGGCTCATCGACCTCATCGTCGAGGCCTCGATCGCCTATCTCCTCGGCCAGATCCGGGCCGGCGTGGAGGCGGTACAGATCTTCGACACCTGGGCGGGCGTCCTGCCCGACGCGCAGTTCCGGGCGTGGTCGGTGGAGCCGATCGGCCGCATCGTGGCCGGCGTGAAGGCCGCGGCTCCCGACATTCCGGTGATCGTCTTTCCGAAGGGAGCCGGCACCCGGCTGGCGGCAACCGTGGCCGGGACCGGCGCCGACGCGGTCGGTCTCGACTGGACGGCGGATGCCGCTTTCGTCTCGCGTGAAATCCAGCCGCTGGTGGCGGTGCAGGGCAATGTCGATCCGATCGCCCTGCTCGCCGGCGGCAAGGCGCTCGATGCGGCGGTCGACGCGACGCTCGAGGCCTATGGCCAGGGCCGGCTGATCTTCAATCTCGGCCACGGCATCCTGCCGCCGACGCCGATCGCCCATGTCGAGCAGATGGTGGCCCGGGTCAGGGCCTGGAGGGCGGCGCGGTGACCACAGTCGGTTCCGGCGGGTCCGCCGCCATGTCCCCTCGGCAGCGGATGATCCGTGCCGTCCTCGCCCTCGTCATCACGCTCGCCGGAGTCCTGCTGCTCGGGGTGCTGGCTCCGGCGAATGCGGTCGCGTGGATCAAGGTGCTGCACGTGCTGGCGGTGATCTCGTGGATGGCCGGCATGCTCTATCTGCCGCGGCTCTTCGTCTATCACAGCCAGGCGACGCCGGGCTCCGAGACCTCGGAGACGTTCAAGGTGATGGAGCGCAAGCTCCTCGAATATATCATCAATCCCGCCATGATCGTGACCTGGGTGGCAGGCCTCTGGCTCGCCTGGCAGGTCTTCGGCTTCCGGGGCGGCTGGCTGCACGGGAAGATCGCCCTGGTGATCCTGCTCTCCGGCGCCCACGGCTTCTTCGCCGGCGCGGTGCGCCGCTTCGAGGAGGACCGCAACACGCGCAGCCACGGCTTCTGGCGGATGATGAACGAGGTCCCCACGGTCCTCATGGTGCTCATCGTCATCCTGGTGATCGTCAAGCCGTTCTGAAACGGTCTCGGCGGCGGGCGGTCTCGGCGGCGGCACTTGCAATCGCCGGGTTCAGGGCTTATTGCGGAATTCCCTCCTCACGCAGACAGGGTCTTGCGCGGCGGCTCTCCCGAAGAGCACGGCCCGCACCCGGGCGGCACCCGCGTTTTCAGGTTCCGGCCCCGATCTGCATCCAGTCGCCTTCCCCGATCCGGCCCGGACCTTCGTCCCGAGTTCCGCGCCACCGGCCGTTCCCAGCCATTTGTGGTTCCGATGCAGCAGATCAAACTCCAGGACATCAAGTCGAAGTCCCCGACGGAGCTTCTCGCCTTCGCCGAGGAGCTTCAGGTCGAGAACGCCTCGACGCTGCGCAAGCAGGAGCTGATGTTCGCCTGCCTGAAGCAGCTGGCCTCCCAGGAGACCGACATCATCGGCGAGGGCGTGGTGGAGGTGCTCCAGGACGGCTTCGGCTACCTGCGCTCGCCGGACGCCAACTACCTCGCGGGTCCCGACGACATCTATGTCTCGCCCTCGCAGATCCGCCGCTTCGGCCTGCGCACCGGCGACACGGTGGAGGGGCAGATCCGCTCTCCCAAGGAGGGCGAGCGCTATTTCGCCCTGCTGAAGGTCAACCGGATCAATTTCGAGGAGCCGGAAAAGGCCCGGCACAAGGTCAACTTCGACAATCTGACGCCGCTCTATCCGAACCAGCGGCTGAAGATGGAGGCCGAGGACCCGACCAAGAAGGACTATTCGGCGCGCATCATGGACGTCGTGGTGCCGCTCGGCAAAGGCCAGCGCGCCCTGATCGTGGCGCCGCCGCGGACCGGCAAGACGGTGCTCCTGCAGAACATCGCCCAGTCGATCACGCGCAACCACCCGGAATGCTATCTCATCGTGCTGCTCATCGACGAGCGGCCCGAAGAGGTCACCGACATGCAGCGCTCGGTGAACGGCGAGGTCATCTCCTCGACCTTCGACGAGCCGGCGACGCGCCACGTGCAGGTGGCCGAGATGGTCATCGAGAAGGCCAAGCGCCTGGTGGAGCACGGCCGCGACGTCGTCATCCTGCTCGATTCGATCACCCGCCTGGGACGCGCCTACAACACGGTGGTGCCGTCCTCGGGCAAGGTGCTGACGGGTGGCGTCGACGCCAACGCCCTGCAGCGCCCGAAGCGCTTCTTCGGCGCGGCCCGCAACATCGAGGAGGGTGGCTCCCTCACCATCATCGCCACCGCGCTGATCGATACCGGCAGCCGCATGGACGAGGTGATCTTCGAGGAGTTCAAGGGCACCGGCAACTCCGAGATCATTCTCGATCGCAAGGTGGCGGACAAGCGGACCTTCCCGGCCATCGACATCACGCGCTCCGGCACCCGCAAGGAAGAGCTGCTGGTCCCGCAGGACATCCTCAAGAAGATGTACGTGCTGCGCCGCATCCTCAATCCGATGGGCACGGTCGACGCGATCGAGTTCCTGCTCGACAAGCTGCGGCAGACCAAGGTCAACAGCGACTTCTTCGACTCGATGAACACCTGATCCGATTCAGGAGCGAAACGAATCGGATGCCCGCCATCCGATTCGCCTGCGAAACGGCGGGATCGCCATGACAACCGGTACCATTGCCTC
>LNFH01000317.1 GCA_001464235.1 Rhizobiales bacterium Ga0077556
CAAGGTGCTGATCTCGGCGGCGATCGTGCTGCCCTACTTCATCGCCATCCTCATCCGCACCTATGCCTGGATGGTGCTGCTCGGCCGGAACGGCCCCATCAACAAGATGCTCGTCGCCCTCGGCATCGTCGGCGAGCCGGCGCAGCTCCTGTTCAACCGCGGCAGCGTCCTCGTCGCCATGACGGCCGTGCTGCTGCCGCTCATGGTGCTGACGCTCTATTCCAGCATTTCGCGCCTCGATCCGGGCCTGGTCCGTGCAGGCAGGGCCTGCGGCGCGGGGCCGGTGGCGGTGTTCTGGCGCGTGCTGCTGCCGCTGACCTTCCCGGGCATCGGCGCAGGGTTCCTGCTGGTCTTCGTCAGCGCGCTGGGCTTCTTCATCACGCCGACCCTGCTCGGCGGACCGGGCGACCAGATGTTCGCCATGCACATCACCCAGCAGGCGGATTTCGCCACCTCGGAGGGTTTCCTCCAGGCGCTCGCGGTGGTGCTCCTCGTCATCACCCTCGCGGTGGTCGCCGTCGCCGGCCGGTTCCTCGGCTTCTCCTTCATCTGGGGCGGCGGCAAGCTGACCGAAACGGCGGCGCCCTCCGCTGCCGCAAGCCGGCGCGCCGGTGAGGGTCCCTCCCTCGGCGACAGGATCGCCGACCTCGTGGGATGGCCTCTGCTGCGCCTGCTCGGCCGCCTGCCGGCCGGGTTCGGCGCCTGGACGGTGCGGCTCGGCGGAGGCCTCGTCATCGCCGGACTGATCCTGCCCATCATCGTGGTGATGATCATCTCGTTCAGCAGCGCGATCTACCTGACCTTCCCGCCACCGGGCTTCTCGCTGCGCTGGTACGAGCGCTTCTTCTCCGACTCGAACTGGCGCTCGGCCTTCTCCAATTCGCTGACGGTGGCGATGATGTCGGCCGTCATCGCGGTCTCCCTCGGCGCGGCGGCGGCCATGGGCATCGTGCGCGGCCGCTTTCCGGGCAAGTCGGCGGTGATGCTGGTGCTGGTCAGCCCGGTCATCGTGCCGCCGGTGGTTCTCGGCCTGTCGCTCTACACGCTGTTCCTCAAGCTCGACCTCGTCGGGTCGATGTGGGGCCTCGCCGCCGCCCATGCCATCGGCGGCATTCCCATCGTGGTGGTCATCGTGGCGGCGGCGCTGCAGAGCGTCGACCGCCGGCTGGAACAGGCGGCCGCCGTCCACGGCGCCTCGCCGCTGACGGTCTTCCGCACGGTGACGCTGCCCGCGATCGCGCCGGGCCTCGCGGCCGCCACCTTCTTCGCCTTCCTGCACTCGTTCGACGAACTGGTCCTGTCGCTGTTCCTGTCGAGCGCCAACCTCAAGACGCTGCCGCTGATGCTCTGGGCGGACGTCAACTACCAGCTCAACCCGGTGCTCGCCGTCGTGTCGACGCTGGAGGTCCTGTTCATCCTGGTCGGGGTGGCGCTGGCGGGGCCGGTTCTCGCCCGCTCGCGCGCCGCATGACGCAACAACAACCGAAATCCTGATGGGAGGAGAAGTCCGATGGACAACCTGACGAGACGGCGGCTGACCCAGTCGCTCATGGCGGCACCGCTGGTGCTGGCCGGCACCCGCTTCGCGGCGGCGCAAGCCAAGCAGGTCATCATGCAGGACCCCGGCGGGGGCTACGGCGAGGCGCTGCGCCGGGTGATGTACGATCCCTTCGAGCGGCAGACGGGCATCAAGGTCGTCACCGTGCAGGAGGCCCGCAGCGGCCCGCGCATCCGCGCCCAGGCGGCGGCCGGCCGGGCGGAGTGGGACCTCACCTTCATCTTCGACCAGGAGACGAAGCTCCTCGGGCCCTGCTGCCTCGAGGACATCGACTATTCCAAGCTGTCGGCGCCGGCGCAGAAGACGCTGGCCGCCATGCCCGACAACCTCAAGCGCCCGAAGGGCGTCGCCCTGCAGGTGATCGGCGTCGGCCTCGTCTACAACACCAACAAGTTCAAGGGCGACAACGTGCCCCGCAGCTGGGCCGACTTCTGGGACGTGAAGAAGTTCCCGGGTCGGCGGGCCATGCCGGCCTGGCCGCGCTTCGTCTTCGAGGCGGCGCTGATGGCCGACGGCGTCACCAAGGACAAGCTCTATCCGCTCGACATGGAGCGGGCGCTGAAGAAGATCCAGGAGATCAAGCCGCATATCGCCAAGTGGTGGACGACGGCGGCGCAGCCGCCGCAGCTGCTCCTCGACGGCGAGGCGGATATGGTCATGGCTTATACCGGATCCATGAGCAAGCTGGCGCTGGACGGGGCCCCGATCGGCCTCGAGTGGAACCAGGGCTTCGTCTATTACGATTTCTTCTCGGTGCCGAAGGGCGCCCGCAACTACGACAACGCGCTGCAGCTGCTGTCCTGGCGGCTCGACCCGCAGCGCGCCGCGCAGCTGACCTCCGCCTTCCCCGTCGCGCTGCCCTCGCGCGTCGTCTTCGAGGCGGCCGACCCGAAGGTCAGCATCTACTGGGCCAACAACCCCGCCAACATCGCCAAGGCGATCGAGTGGAGCCCGGACTACTGGGGCGGCCCCTCGCCGCGCGGCAATTCCACCAACGAGGAATATGGGCAGGAGCGCCTGAACGCTCTTCTCGCCCAGGGCTGAGACCTCCACTCAAGGCCCACCTCCAGCGGTCGCGCTCCTCCGGCGCGGCCGCTTTTTTTCATGGGCTTTCGGCGCCTAGGGGCTCAGCGCCCCATCGCGTAGAACTCGTCGTTCGGCCGCATGCTGGTGACGTTGGCGAGGCGGTTCGACATGCCGAAGAAGGCGGCGATGGCGGCAATGTCCCAGATGTCCTCGTCGTCGAAGCCGTGCTGCTTCAGCACCGCGACGTCGTCATCGCCGACCTCATAGGCGCGCTGCGACACCTTCATGCCGAAATCGAGCATGGCCATCTGGCGCGGCGTGATGTCCGCCTTGCGGTAGTTGATCGCCACCTGGTCGGCGACGTGGGGGTCCTTGGCGCGCACGCGCAGGATCGCCCCGTGGGCCACCACGCAGTACTGGCACTGGTTGGCGTTGCTGGTGGCCACCACGATCATCTCACGCTCCGCCTTGGTGAGCGCGCCGGCCTTGTTCATCAGCGCGTCGTGATAGGCGAAGAAGGCGCGGAACTCCTCGGGACGGTGGGCGAGGGTGAGGAAGACGTTGGGCACGAAGCCCGACTTCTCCTGCACCGCCAGGATCCGCTCGCGGATGTCGTCGGGCAGGTTCTCGAGGGGCGGAACGGGAAAGCGGCTGATCGCCTTGTCGGCCATGGCGTTGGTCTCCTGTCAGGCGGCGGCGATGGCCGCGAGGTGGTCCTGGTAAACGGCGATGGCGTCGCCGGCATCGCCCCGGTAGGGCTCGACGCGGACGAGGCAGGTATGGGCCGAGCAGCCCTGGCCGAGCTGCGAGGTGCCGATGTCGAGGGTCAGCACGTTGGGATTGCCGGCGATGTCGAGGCCGCTGTTGCCGGCGGGCGTGAACCAGGCCCCGGTCGGCAGCACAACGACGCCGCGGCGCACGGTGTCGCTGACCTGCGCCGTGGCGAGGCAGGCGCCGCGCGCATTGGAGACGCGCACGAGCCCGCCGTCGGCGATGCCGAGGCCGACGGCGTCCTCGGGATGGATGCGCATCTGTTCGCGGCCGTTGCGCTTCAGGGCGAGGCTCGCCGGGCCGGTCTCGAGCTGGCTATGGAGCCGTCCGGCCGGCTGGTGCGAGATCAGATGGAACTCGTCCTCGGCGGCCGCGCCGAGCCATTCGGCCGGTTCGATCCACGCGGGGTGGGAGCGGCAGTCGGCATAGTCGAGCCGCGCCAGCGCCTCGCTGCCGAGCACGATGCGGCCGCTCTCGGTCTTCAGGGCGAAGGCCTCGGGCTGCTCGCGGTAATCGGCGAGATAGGTGTGGTTCTCCTTGACCGGGCAATGGGCATAGCCCTCGGCCCAGAAGCGGTCGAAGTCGGGCATGGCGAAGCCGTGGCGCTCGTCGGCGCCGGAGCGGACGGTCTCGTAGATGTGACGCAGCCAGCCCATCTCGTCGCGGCCATCGCTGAAGGCCTCGTCGTGGCCGAGTTCGGCGGCGATGGCGCGGAAGATGTCGTAGTCGGAGCGCGACTCGCCCACGGGCGCAATGGCCTGCTGCATAGCGAGGACGAGGTCGGAGCGGCGGTTGCCGGCGATGTCGTTGCGCTCGATGGAGGTGCTGGCGGGCAGCACGATGTCGGCACGCCGGGCGGTGGCGGTGAACATCGGGTCCTGGACGATGATCGTCTCGGGCCGAGTCCAGGCCTCGCTGAGCCGGTTCAGATCCTGGTGGTGATGGTAGGGGTTGCCGCCGGCCCAGTAGACGAGGCGGGTGTCGGGATAGGTGCGGACCTTGCCCTCGTAGGAGAACTCGGCACCCGGGTTCAGCAGCATGTCGGTGATGCGGGCGACGGGAATGAAGCTGTCGATGGGCCGCTTCAACTGCGGGATGAACGGCGAGGGGCCGATGTTGATCGCCGCCCCGACGCCGCCGAGCGAGGAATAGCCGTAGCCGACCCCGCCGCCGGGCAGGCCGATCTGGCCGGTGACGGCGGCAAGGCCGAGGGCGGCCCAGAAGGGCTGCTCGCCATGGTGGGCGCGCTGAAGGCTCCAGCTCACGGTGAGCATGGAACGGGTGTCGACGAGGCGCTTCGCGAGCGCCGCGATGGCGTCACGGTCGAGGCCGGTGATCCCGGCTGCCCAGGCGGCGTCCTTGCGCTGGCCGTCGGCGCTGCCGTCGAGATAGCTCAGGAAGCGGCCGGAGCCGCTGGTGCAGCGGGCGAGGAAGCCCGCATCGTGGCGACCGGCGAGGACGATCTCGCCGGCGAGGCCGAGCATGAGGGCCGCGTCGGTATTGGGGCGGATAGGCCACCATTCCGCGCCGACGTCCTCGGGAACGTCGTCCCTCAAGGGCGAGACGAGGATGACCTTGACGCCGCGCTCGCGGATCGCCCGAAGGTTCGCCTCGAGGGTGTGGCGGGCGATGCCGCCGGCCTCGTTCTGCGCCGTGCGGGGGGTGAGGGCGCCGAAGACGACAAGCGTCTCCGTATGGGCGGCGATGGTGTCGAGGGTGTTGGCCTGGCCGCCGCAGGCGGCATCCTCGCCGAGGACGTGGCGCAGGATCACCGGGCCGGCGGCGATGGAATAGGTGTCGACGTGGCCGGTATAGCCGCCGGCGAGGTTGAGCATGCGCTTGAGCAGCGAGGGCGCGTGGTGGAAACGGCCGCAGCTCGTCCAGCCGTAGGAGCCGCCGAAGATGGAGGCGTTGCCGTAGGTCTGCGAGACGCGGCGGATCTCGCCGGCGACGAGACCGATCGCCTCGTCCCAGCTCACCGGTACGAAGCGATCCTCGCCGCGGGCGCGGCGGTCGCTTCCCTCGCGCTTTTCGAGCCACCCTTGCCGCACCAGCGGGCGCGGCACGCGGCGCGCCGTCTCGGCCCATTCCTTCACCGAGTGGATGATGGGCGAGGGAGCCGGGTCGAGCTCGAAGGGTTCGGTGCCGACGATGCGGCCGTCCTCGACCAGGAGCGTGTAGGCGCCCCAGTGGCTGCAGTGCCTCACCCGGCGGATGTCACCCATTCACCTGTTCCCATCGTTCGGTTCGCCGAGACGCCGGCCGGGCCGGCATGGATACAGCCGGCGGGCGAACCACGCCATCGGCGGCGCCCCCAACGCTGCCATGCGGGGCGTGGTCACGAGGCCTCGCGCAGCCGGTCGAGCGCCGGCTTCGCCTGCTGGCCGTAGGTCTTGAACTTCTCCAGAACCTCCGCGATCTCGGCATCCGAGAGGCGCGGCGGCTCGCCGAGCGGCAGGCAGAGGAGATATTGCTGGGCGAGGCTCTCGACGGTCACGGCGAGGGCCAGCGCCTGGGCGATGGAGGCGTGTGCGGCAATGACGCCGTGATGGGCCATGAGGCAGGCGCGGCGGCCGTCCAGCGCCGTCAGGACCGCGTCGGCCAGCGCCTGCGAGCCGAAGATGGCATAGGGCGCGCAGCGGATGCTCGGGCCCCCGGCTGCGGCGATGGCATAGTGGATCGCCGGGATGTCGCGGCCGAGGATGGAGACGGCGGTCGCATGGGTCGAGTGGGTGTGGACCACGGCGTTGAGGTCCGGGCGCGCCCGGAGGATGTCGCGGTGGAAGCGCCATTCGCTGGATGGCAGCACGTCGCCGTCGAAGCTGCCGTCCCAGCGCATGGCCACGACATGGCCGGGCTCCAGCCTGTCGTAGGGGATGCCGGTCGGCGAGATCAGCAGGCCGTCGCCGTGGCGTACGCTGATGTTGCCCGCGGTGCCGCGGTTGATGCCGAGGCTGTTCATGCTGCGGCACGCCTCGATCAGCTCGCGGCGCAGGGCGGTGTCCTCGGTCATCGGTCCTCCGGCAACGTGGCGCTGGCGCGCGGCCTCAGGCGGTCTTCGCCCTGGCGGGAGCCTTGACGGCGGGCTTCGGCCCCGCCTCCGGCAGGGCGTCGCGATAAGCCTCGCCGTCGACGGCGATCTCGTCCAGCACGTCCGCCGTGTGTTCGGCGAAGGCGGGTGGGGCGAGGCGATAGGAGGCGGGCGTGCGCGACAGCTTGATGGGGCTGCCCGTGCCGCGATAGGCGCCGATGTCGACGACCATCTCGCGGTGGATGGTGTGGGGGTCGGCCACCACCTGGTCGATGGAGCGCACCGCGCCGCAGGGAACGCCCGCCTTGATCAGGCGGTCGGCCAGCGCGTTGCACTCGAACGCCGAGAGGGCCTGTTCCAGCAGCGCCTTCAGCGCGTCGCGGTTGACGTTGCGCTCGCCGTTGGTGGCGAAGCGCGGGTCTGTGGCCAGGCCCTCGGCACCGATCTCCCGGCACAGGGTCGCGAACTGGCGGTTGTTGCCGACGGCGAGGAAGATCGGGTCGGTGGCGGTGGCGAAGGTGTCGTAGGGACAGATGTTCGGGTGGGCGTTGCCGGACCGGCCGGCGACCTTGCCGGAGAGGTAGTAGTTCGGCAGGTGCGGGTGGAGCAGCGACACGCCGCAATCATAGAGCGTCGCCTCGACGAACTGGCCCTTGCCGCTCGCCTGGCGCTCGTGCAGCGCCATGAGGATGCCGATGACGGCGTTGAGACCGGTCACCATGTCGACGACCGGCAGGCCGACGCGCAGCGGCTCGCCGCCGAGCTCGCCGTTGACGCTCATCAGGCCGGCGGAGGCCTGGATGGCGGCGTCGTAGCCGGGCAGCCCGCCGAGCGGCCCGTCGGCGCCGAAGCCGGAGACACGGCAGTGGACGAGGCGGGGGAAGCGCCGCTCCAGCTCGTCGCGTCCGAGGCCCCAGCGCTCCAGCGTGCCGGTCTTGAAATTCTCGATGAAGACGTCGGCCGTCTCGAGGAGCTTGAGCAGGACCTCGCGCCCGGCGGGCGCGGACAGGTCGACCGCCATGCCGCGCTTGTTGCGGTTGAGGCCGAGGAAGTAGCTCGCGGTGCCGTCGAGGAAGGGCGGGCCCCAGCCGCGGGTCTCGTCGCCCTCGGGAGGCTCGATCTTGATGACGTCGGCGCCATGGTCGCCGAGGATCTGGCCGCAATAGGGGCCGCCGAGCACGCGGCTCGCGTCGATGACCCTGATGTCGGAGAGGGAGCCGGGGCGGGGCGATGTCATGAGGATTCCGATCGGTCAGGAGGCGAGAGCCGGCACGCCGTCCAGTGCGGCGAGCTCGCTGCGCATCTGGGCGGCGAAGTCCGGATAGGTCTCGGACAGTTCGTCGAGCACGCGTCCGCGCAGGAGCGCGAGGACGCGCGCGCCGGGGGCGGCGGTGGCGGGTGGAGCCTCGCCATGGGCGAAGGCGAAGCCGGTGGCGGCCTTGACGCCGGCGAGATCCTGGCCGGGATGGAGGCTCTCCAGGGCGAAGCCGCGGCGGGCCTTGTCGAAGCTGAAAAGCGCCTTGCCGGTGAGGAGCGCCGCCGGTCCGCCGGGGCGGTGGATATGCGGGCTGCTGACGCCGGGCGCGCTGACGAAATCGACCTTGTCGACGAAGACGCGAGGCGTGTGCTCCTCGCGGAAGAGGATGACCCGCGGCACGACGAAATAGAGATAGGCCGAGCCGAAGGAGCCCGGCCAGCGCGGCGCGGAGCGCGGATAGTCGCCGGCGCCGACGAGGTTGATGTTGGCCTGGCCGTCGACCTGGCCGCCGCCGAGGAAAAAGGCGTCGATGCGGCGCTGGCCGGCGCAGTCGAAGAGCTCCGCCGAGCCGTTGGTGAAGAAGTTGTGCTCCACCGAGCCGAGGATGGAGAGGCGCAGCGGCGCGCCGCCGGACTCCTCCTGCAGGGCGCGGCGCAGCATGGCGCCCGCGGCTGGAATGGGCGAGGAGGCACCCACCGCCACGTGGCGTGTGCCTTCGAGCAGCCGGGCGATGGTGGCGATGAGGATTTCGCGCGGATGCACGGCGGCGGTCATGCGGCCTCCTTCAGGAAGCCCGCCATGTAGTCGCCGAAGCCCTGCGGGGTGCGGGCGGCGGCGGCATAGCGGCGCAGCTCGCCGACGTCGGTCGCGTACTCGCCCCAGAGGCCGTAGGGCCAGGCGCCGCGGGGCGCCAGGGCCACCTGCTCGACATAGAGCGCGGGCAGGGTGCCGGCAGCGCTCATCTCGTTGCCGAGGAGGTTGTCGTCGACGATGCGCTCGACGGTGACGATGGTGGCGGCGGAGGCATAGGCCATGGCGGCGAGTTCGCGGCGCCGGCCGATCCAGACGTTGCCGGCGCGGTCGGCCATGGGGGCGTGGAAGATGGCGATGTCCGGGCGGATGGCCGGGATCAGGACGATCGGGTCCTCGCCCTCGGCGAAGGGGTTGTCGGCGACGCGCCAGTCCGGCCGGTGGGCGAGGAGGTCGGTCTCCAGCACCCCGCGCATGGGCATGTAGGGAATGCCCTTCTGGGCGGCCATCAGGCCGGCATGGATGGCGGGGCAGGTGGCATCCCGGACCTCGATCGCCCCCTCGCCGACCGCCCGGTTGAAACAGGGCGCGCCGCCCGCCTCGCCGAGGGAGACGGCGCTGGTCTCGACGCGCCTCACGAGGCCTGCGCCGACCAGCTGGTCGACCTGCAGGCCGCCGGTCGGCACGCAGACGAGGTGGAGGTCGCCGGCCCCGTGGCGGATCATCGGTCCGGTCATGGCCATGGAGACGCCGGCATAGTCGACGGGCAGCGCGATGCGCATACCGGGCTCGATCCGGCGGGCCAGGGCGCGAAGATCCGACTGCACGTTCACCTCCCGGGGGTCCGGGTGTCACCCGGCTCAAACGTTCTACAATATAGAACCTTATTCTGAATTCAGCGTAGTCGTGGCCCGGGCGGCCTGTCAACGGCAATCGCGTGAACCACGCAGCCGGTCGCCTCCGTCGAACGGCGCGGGGAGGCGGCAGGGCGTTCGTCTTGACAAGGCCCGCGCCACGACGGACCATGAATTCAGAATGATGTTCCAAATTGTGGAACAAAGGTGAGGCGCGCGAAGCGTCCGGGACGGGTTCCAGCAGCCATCGACACGCGCTTCCGGCCCGCCGCGGATCCGGATCTCCGGCACGGCGACCCGTCCTCCATCGAAAGCTCCCATCCATGCCCCACGACTACGACGTCAGCGTCTGCGGTACCTACATCCTCGACATCCTCGGCGTGCCGGTGACGGAGATTCCGCCGGGCGGGGGCCGGCTCTTCATCGACGAGATCAAGCTGACGGTGGCGGGCACCGCCGGCGGGACGGCGCTGCCCTGCGGCCGGCTCGGGCTGAAGACGCTGGCCGTGGGAGCGGTCGGGGACGACGAAAAGGCCGACTGGCTCCTCGGCGCGCTCGCCCGCGAGGGCATCGACACGGCCGGCATGGATCGCCTGCCCGGTGTGCCGACCTCGGCCACCATCCTGCCGATCCGCCCCGATGGCTCGCGCCCGGCGCTCCACGCCAAGGGCGCGTCGCGGCAGTGGCGCATCTCGCCGCAGGTGCAAGCGAAGGCGACGGGCGCCAAGGTGCTGCATTTCGGCGGCGTCGGCTCGCTGCCGGCCATGGACGGCGCGCCGACGGCGGCGCTGCTGGCCGCCGCCAAGGCCGCCGGATGCATCACCACCCTCGACCTGATCGCCGCCGGCCCTGGCGCGCTCGCCCTGCTCGAACCGAGCCTCCCCCATGTCGACTTCTTCATGCCGAGCATCGAAGAGACGGCCGCCATGGTCGGCAGCCATGATCCCGCGACCTGCGCCCGCTTCTTCCTCGAACGCGGCGTCGGCGCCTGCGCCATTTCGCTCGGCGGCGAGGGCTCCTTCGTGATGACCCGCGACGGCCGGCAGTTCGCGGTTCCCGCGTTCCAGGTCGCGGTGCGCGACACGACGGGCTGCGGCGACGCCTATACGGCCGGGTTCATCGCGGGCCTCGTCCGCGACTGGGACCTGAAGGACTGCGCGCGCCTCGCCACCGCCACCGCCGCGCTGGTGGCGACCGGCCTCGGGTCCGGCGCCAACGTCACCTCCTTCGACGACACGGTGCGCGCCATGAGCACGCTCCCCGTGCGCGCCGCGGCCTGAACCGAAACAAGACTCCACCCCTCCTGGAAACGCCCATGACACGCCACGCCATCATCACCGGAGCCAGCCGCGGCATCGGCCGGGCCATCGCCCTCGGCCTCGCCGGACGCGGCTACGACCTCGCCCTCACCGACATCGGACCCCAGGAGGCGACGCTCGCGCAGACGGCGGGAGAGGTTCGCGCCCTCGGCCGGCGCTGCGTGACGATCATCGCCGACGTCGCCAGGCCCGACGATTGCCGCCGCACCGCCGCCGAGGCGCTGGCGGGGCTCGGCCGGGTGGACGTGCTCGTCAACAATGCCGGCATCCTGAAGATCGCCTCCATCGAGGAGCTGACGCCGGAGATCTGGGACCAGACCATGACGGTGAACGCCCGCGGGGTCTTCCAGATGACCCAGGCGATCATGCCGCACATGCGCGAGCGCCAGTACGGGCGCATCGTCAACATCGCCTCGCTGGCGGCGCGCACCGGCGGTCCCGGCCAGTCGCACTATGCCGCGTCGAAGTCGGCGGTGGTCGGCTTCACCCGCGTCTCGTCCATGGAGCTCGGCCAGTACGGCATCACCGTCAATGCGGTCTGCCCGGGCATCATCGTCACCGAGATGGGGATGAACAATCTGCGCGACCCGGAGCGCGTGGCGCATTTCGAGCGCGTCACCGATCTGCACCGCCTCGGCCAGCCGGAGGACGTGGTCGGGCCGGTCGCCTTCTTCGCCTCGGACGACTCGGCCTTCGTCACCGGCCAGGCGCTGAACGTCGACGGGGGGATCTTCTACAGCTGACCCGCAAGGCTCCTGTGGAGGGACGCTATCCTCCCGAGGCAGTCTGCGGGAGGATGTTGTAACGTCTGCACAGTCGCGTATAGGTCGTCGTTATCGCGGCCCTGTACCGGCGTTCCTGCGTTTCCCGTCCGAAGAGCCACAAGAAGGTCGATCCTCGCCCATGGACAAGGCTTTCCGTAAGGGTCTGCGCCTCCTCGAAGCTCTGGCGCGCAGCGAAAAGCCTCGTGGCATTACCGATCTGGCGACCGAACTCGCCTTCACCAAGAGCAACGTCCATCGTGTGCTGTCGACCCTCCAGGCCGAGGGCTACGTGGAGCAGATCGCGGCGAACAGCACCTATCAGCTGACGACCAAGCTCTGGGAGCTGGGCAACGACGTCATGCGGCGGATGGATCTGATCCAGATCGCCCGGCCCGCCATGGCGCGCCTCGCCGATGCCACCGGCGAGACGGTGCACCTGTCGGTGTTGCGCGGCACGGACGTCATCTATCTCGACAAGATCGAGAGCGCCCATCACATCCGCGCCCATACCAGCGTCGGCATGCGCGCCCCCGCCTTCACCATGGCGACGGGCAAGGCCATGCTCGCCCACCTGCCGGACAGCTACCTGGAACTCTTCCGGCCGCACCTGCGCAGCTACACCAGCACCACCCGCACCACCATCGAGGCGCTGCGGGAGGACGTGGAGCTCGCCCGCCGCCAGGGCTATGCCGTCGTGCCGCACGGGGAATGGCGGGAGGGGATCGCCGCCTGCGCCGCCGCCATCCTCAACCGCTCCGGCGAGGTGGTGGGCGCCATCGGCATGTCGGGACCGGATTCCCGCATCAAGCGCAAGCAGCTCAAGCTGTTCGCCGACCACGTGATGGAGGCGGCGCGCACGGCGAGCCTCGCTCTCGGCTACGCGCCCCGCGACGAGCGCTGAGCCCGGCGCCAGGGGCGGGCGGGCCCCGCCCGCGCAGGGCGTCATGATCTGCGACATCATGGGAGGTATGGTCGGCGCAGGGCGGGCTTGCGTTCCGCCATGGTTTCGCTATTTTCAGGAATAACTGAAAATACGAAAATCCGGAATGCCCCCGATGATCCGGTTTCGCCTGCCGCCCGCCATCCGCTCCCATCCTGTCGCCCCGGCGGGCACAGCGCTGACGCGTCGTCCCGGGACCGTCTCCCCCCGCATCGGCCGGACACGGCCGGTCCCCCTCCCCGAGGCCTGAGCCATGGACCCGACCGTCCTCGCGCGCATCCAGTTCGCCGCCAACATCTCCTTCCACATCCTCTTCCCCACCATCACCATCGCGCTGGGGTGGGCCCTGGTGTTCTTCAAGCTGCGCTACCGCGCGACGAAGGACCTGAAGTGGATGGACGTCTACCACTTCTGGGTGAAGATCTTCGCCCTCAGCTTCGCCCTTGGCGTCGTCTCCGGCATCACCATGAGCTTCCAGTTCGGCACCAACTGGCCGGGCTTCATGGAGCGCGTCGGCAATGTCGCGGGCCCGCTGCTCGCCTACGAGGTGCTGACGGCCTTCTTCCTCGAGGCGGTGTTCCTCGGCATCATGCTGTTCGGCTTCCGAAAGGTGCCGGGCTGGCTCCACACGCTCGCGACCGTGCTGGTCGCCTCGGCGACGACGCTCTCGGCCTTCTGGATCATCGTGCTGAACTCGTGGATGCACACGCCCACGGGGTTCGAGATCCGTGACGGCGTGGTCCATGCCAAGGACTGGCTGGCGATCATCTTCAACCCGTCCATGCCCTACCGGCTGACGCACATGCTGCTGGCCTCGGGCCTGACGACCGCCTTCCTCATCGCAGGCCTGTCGGCCTATCGCTGGCTGCGCGACGACCGCTCCCCGGCGGTCATGTCGGCGCTGCGCTTCGGCGTCGTGGTCGCGGCCATCCTCATCCCGCTGCAGATCCTCGCCGGCGACATGCACGGGCTCAACACGCTGGAGCACCAGCCGCAGAAGGTCGCGGCCATGGAGGGCAACTGGGAGACCGGCCCCAACAAGCCGCTGCTGCTCTTCGCCTGGCCCGACGAGGCGACGCGCTCGAACCGCTTCGAGATCGGCGTGCCCAACGGCGCCAGCCTCATCCTGAAGCATGATGCCGAGGGCGTGGTGCCCGGCCTCAACGACTTCCGCGGCCAGCATCCCCCCGTGGCACCGGTGTTCTTCGCCTTCCGCATCATGGTCGGCATCGGCATGCTGATGCTGGTGGTGTCCTGGGCCGCCGCCTGGTGGCTGTGGCGGCGGGGTGAGCCGCATCCCTGGCTCGCCCGGGTCCTGGTCGGCATGACCTTCTCCGGCTGGCTGGCGACGCTCGCCGGCTGGTACGTCACCGAGATCGGCCGGCAGCCCTGGCTGGTGGCCGGCGTGCTGCGCACGTCCGACGCGGTGTCGGCGGTGCCGGCCGGCATGATCGGCGCGACGCTTGCCGCCTATCTCGTCACCTACGTCCTGCTGCTGGCCGCCTATGTCGCCACGCTGTTCCTCCTGGCACGCAAGGGCGCCAAGCCGCAGACCATCGAGACGGGGCCGACGCCCCATCCCAACGCCTTCGTGGCGGCGGAGTGACGGCCATGTTCGACAACCCCGCCGTCTGGCTGCCCGTCGCCTTCGCCGCCCTGATGGGCCTGTCGATCCTGATCTACGTGATCCTCGACGGTTACGACCTCGGCGTCGGCATCCTCATCCCCATCGCCCGGCCCGAGGAGCGCGACCGCATGATCGCCTCCATCGGGCCGTTCTGGGACGCCAACGAGACCTGGCTGGTGCTCTCCGTCGGGCTGCTGCTGGTCGCCTTTCCCGTCGCCCACGGCATCATCCTGTCGACGCTCTACCTGCCGGTGGCGGTGATGCTCATCGCCCTGATCATGCGCGGCGTCGCTTTCGAGTTCCGCGCCAAGGCGGAGCCCGCCTGGAAGGCGACCTGGGACCGCATCTTCTTCGCCGGGTCGCTCATCACGGCGCTGGCGCAGGGCTACATGCTCGGCCTGTACGTGATGGGGCTCGACCGCAGCCTCGCCACCGTCGGCTTCGGCGCGATCACCGCCGTCTGCGTCGCCGCCGGCTACACGCTGATGGGCGCGACCTGGCTCATCATCAAGACCGACGGCGACCTGCAGCGCCGCGCGGTGCGGCGTGCCCGCGTCGCCCTGGTGGTGACCATGGTGGGCTTCGCGGTGATCTCGATCGTCACGCCCCTGGTCTCGCCGCGCATCTTCGGTCGCTGGTTCTCGGTGCCGGAGATTCTCATCCTGTCGCCGCTGCCGCTGGTCGCCTTCGCGCTGGCGGCCGCGGTCTGGGTCGTGCTGTCGAACCAGCCGCACGGCCAGGACCGCTTCGCCTGGGTGCCCTTCGCCGGGTCGGCGGGCATCTTCACCCTCGCCTTCCTCGGCCTCGCCTATTCGTTCTACCCCTTCATCGTGCCTGACCGGCTGACGATCTACGCCGCCGCTTCGGCGCCTGAGAGCCTGATGATCATCCTCGTCGGCGCGCTGGTCGTGGTGCCGGTGATCGTCGCCTATTCCGCCCTCAGCTACTGGGTCTTCCGCGGCAAGGCGACGGACCTGCGCTACGACTGAGGGGATCAGCCGACGCGCACCAGCCGGGCGGCGAAGAAGCCGTCGAGCCCGGCGCGGGCCGGGTCTGCGTCCGGCCAGTGGGAGGGCAGGGTGCGCAGGTGCCCCGCCGCGGTGACGAAGGGCGCGATGCCGGCCAACTCGTCGGGGCGGATCGGATCGAGCGCCAGCTTCGGCTCGCGGGCGAGCAGCGCCGCGATCTGCGCCTCGCCCTCCTCCGGCTCCAGCGAACAGGTGCAGTAGACGGCGCGGCCGCCGACCTTCAGCAGGACGGGGAGCCGGTCGAGCAGGCGCGCCTGCAGGCGCGCCAGGCCCTCCACGTCCGCAACCGATTTCAGGTGCATGACGTCCGGGTGGCCGCGGACCGTGCCGGTGGCGGTGCAGGGGGCGTCGATCAGCACCGCGTCGAAGGGGCCCTCGAGGTCGAGCGCATCCATGGCGCTGACGGCGACGTCGAGCTTCAGGCGGGTCATGTTCTCGGCAAGCCGCTCCAGCCGGCGCGGGGAGCGGTCGACGGCGGTGACATGGGCACCCGCCGCGGCGAGCTGCGCCGTCTTGCCACCGGGCGCGGCGCAGAGGTCGGCGACGGAGAGGCCGGCGATGTCGCCGAGCAGCCGGGCGGGCAGGGCGGCGGCTGCGTCCTGCACCCACCAGGCGCCGTCGGCATAGCCGGCGAGGTCCGGCACGGCCCCGTCCGCCTTCAGCCGCACCGAGCCCGTCGGGGTCAGCGTGCCGCCGAGCCGTTCAGCCCAGCCTTCGGCCTCCGATTTCACGGTGAGGTCGAGAGGCGGCTCTGCCGCGATGATCGCGGCGATGGCGGCGGTCGCTTCCGCACCCCAGGTCGCCGTCCAGCGCTCGCGCAGCCAGGGCGAGAGGTCGTCGAGCGGGTCGAGGGAGGCGAGCGCCTCCTCGCGGTCGCGGGCGAGGCCGCGCAGGACGGCGTTGGCGAGGCCGGCGAAGCCCTTGGCCTTGCGGTCGTTCTCCACCATGCGCACGGCGCTGTCGACGGCGGCATAGCGGCAATGCGCAGGACGGTCTCGAGCCGCGGCAGGCCGTCGGGCAGGCCCTTGGCGAGGCGTTCGGCGAGGAGTCGGTCGATGGTGCCGAGCCGCCGCAGCGTCGTGGCGGCGATCTTGCGGGCGAGCGCCCGGTCGAGCGCGTCGAGCTCGGTCGGCATCTCCAGCGCCTCGTCGAGGGGCCGGCGCCGCAGCAGGACGGCCTCGACGAGGTCGCAGGCCCGCCGCCGGGCCGGCAGGCCGGGATGGGCGGCAGGCTTCGGCTTGATGGTCTTCGGCCGGGCCTTGTGGAAGAACGGACGCTTGCTCATCGCGCCCGTTTAGGCGTCGCCACCCCCCACGGCAACCCGAAAGCCTGAGGCGGTCAGCCCCAGGGGCCGCCGCGACCGCGGGCGCCCCAGGGCGCCGGCTGCGGCTGGGCGTAGCCGAGGGCACCGCCGGTGCCCCAGGCCTGGGCGAGCTGCTGCAGGGCCGCGATGCGGTTCCCCGTGTCCGGATGGGTCGAGAACAGGTTGTCCATGCGCTCGCCCGACAGCGGGTTGATGATGAACATGTGCGCGGTCTGCGGATTGTGCTCGGCGGTGCCGTTGACGGTGTGGGACCCGGCGATCTTGGCCAGCGCCGAGGCGAGCCAGATCGGGTTGCCGCAGATTTCCGCGCCCATCTTGTCCGCCTCGTATTCGCGCGAGCGGGAGATGGCCATCTGCACGATGGAGGCGGCCAGCGGCGCGAGGATCATCATGGCGATGGTGCCGATGATGCCGAAACCGCCGCGGTTGTCGCTGCTGCTGCTGCTGCTTCCCGAGAAGGCCGCGAAGTTGGCGAGCATGGAGACGGCGCCGGCGAGCGTCGCGGTGATCGTCATGATCAGCGTATCGCGGTTCTTGATGTGGGCGAGCTCGTGGGCGATGACGCCGGCCACCTCCTCGCGCGACAGGGCGTTGAGCAGGCCGGTGTTGACCGCGACCGCGGCGTTTTCCGGGTTGCGGCCGGTGGCGAAGGCGTTGGGCTGGTCCTCGTGGATGATGAAGAGGCGCGGCATGGGCATGCCGGCGCGCTGGGTCATCTCCCAGGTCATCTGATAGAGGTCCGGCGCGGAGGCCTGGTCCACCTCCTGGGCGCCGTACATGTTGAGCACGGCCTTGTCGGAGCCCCAGTAGCTCCAGAAATTCATGGCGGCGGCGATCGCCAGAGCGATCAGCATGCCGGCCTGGCCGCCGATGAGGAAGCCGACGCCCATGAACAGGGCCGTCATGCCGGCGAGGAGGATGGCGGTCTTCATGTAGTTCATGGCGCGAACCCTCGTGAAATCGCATCACTAGATCGTGTGCGTGGCGACCAGGGACAAGAGGCGCGTGCGTCGCACCATCCCATCGCTTGCGTACGAACGACCTCATCTGGTAATCCGCCAGATCGACCGCCGCCGCCTGCCGGAGATCCCGCATGACCTATGTGGTCACCGAGAACTGCATCAAGTGCAAGTACACCGACTGCGTGGAAGTGTGTCCGGTCGACTGCTTCTACGAGGGCGAGAACTTCCTCGTGATCCATCCGGACGAGTGCATCGATTGCGGCGTCTGCGAACCGGAGTGCCCGGCCGAGGCGATCAAGCCGGACACCGAGGCGGGGCTGGAGAAATGGCTCGGGATCAACGCCGATTTCGCCGCGCAGTGGCCGAACATCACGCAGAAGCGCGATCCGCTGCCCGACGCCAAGGAATGGGACGGCAAGCCCGGCAAGGAGCCGCTGCTGTCCTCCGCGCCCGGTCAGGGCGACTGAGCCGCTTCCGGTAACCACGCCCGGGAGAATGGGCGGCCGGCGGCCGCGGCCGCAGGCTGTCGAAACCGCAAGCCTTTGAATTCGGCGAAAATTGTGGTACGGTCCTGCCACAGTCGATCAGAAAAGCGGTCCCACCGGTACGCTCCCCTCGTGCGGAGCGTTATTTTTCGGAAAACTCCGACAAATCGTCGCGATGGGCCCTCCTCGAGGGCGCTGATCGCGCCGCGGATGATCGTTTCTCATCGTCTGACGTCAGGGGCCGGCCGGGGCATTCAACCCCGGTCCACGTTCCTTTCGCGCGAAAAGCCACGGCGCTCCAGGGCGGCCGTGGGTCCGCCGCCGCGCCACGCGGGGCGGGCATCACCAGCGGCCCTCATCCGGCCGGCGAGGAGTAAGGCGCAGTATGACCGTGAAGAAGAACGCGCAGACCCGTCAGGGCTTCAAGACGAACGAGTACATCGTCTATCCGTCCCACGGGGTCGGGCAGATCGTGTCGATCGAGGAGCAGGACATCGCTGGGTTCAAGCTCGAACTGTTCGTCATCACCTTCGAGAAGGACAAGATGACGCTTCGGGTGCCGACCGCCAAGATCGCCCAGGTCGGAATGCGCAAGCTCGCCGAGCCCGAGGTCATGGCCAAGGCCATGGAGGTCCTCAAGGGCCGCGCCCGCGTCAAGCGCACCATGTGGTCGCGCCGCGCCCAGGAATACGAAGCGAAGATCAATTCCGGCGACCTCATCGCCATCTCCGAAGTCGTCCGCGACCTCTTCCGCTCCGACGCCCAGCCCGAGCAGTCCTATTCCGAGCGCCAGCTCTACGAACAGGCCCTCGACCGCATGGCGCGTGAGCTCGCCGCCGTCGAGCGCGTGGTCGAGACCGAGGCCGTCAAGCTGATCGAGGCGCAGCTCGCCAAGGGTCCGCGCCGCGGGCCGGCCAAGGCCGAGGCGGACGACGCGGACGAGGCCGACGAGCCCGAGGTCGAGGCGGCCTGACCGTCCCGGTCCCAATGACGAAAAGCCCGGCCATCGCGCCGGGCTTTTTGTTGTGCGACCGCGGACCGGCGGCCCCTGTCCCATCCGCTGTACCAGCCGGGAGGGACTCCGACGCGGCGGATGGTCGCAAAATGGGGCCGGTCGGTGGTCCCGGCGGTTGATCCATGATGCGCGGCAGGTCGTAATCGGCGGCAAGAACAGGGAGAACCTGTCCCGGCACGCTCAGGGAGAGCAGCGATGGCACAGGTTTCCGGTATCGGGCAGAGCCTGGCGAAGGCCGCCAGGAGCGCACCCTTCCTCGACCGCGAGGAGGAGCAGGCGCTCGCCGTGCGCTGGAAGGACCGCGACGACGAGGTGGCGCTCCACCGTCTCGCCCAGTCGCACATGCGGCTCGTCATCCACTACGGCCTGCCGATGGCCGACCTGATCCAGGAGGGCCACGTCGGCCTCCTGGAGGCCGCCTCGCGCTTCGAGCCGGAGCGGGACGTGCGCTTCTCCACCTACGCGACCTGGTGGATCCGCGCCTCCATCCAGGACTACATCCTGCGCAACTGGTCTATCGTGCGCGGTGGCACGTCGTCGGCGCAGAAGGCGCTGTTCTTCAACCTGAGGCGCCTGCGGGCGCAGCTGTCGCAGACCATGGGCTCCGGCATCGGCGCGGCGGTCATCCACCAGCACATCGCCGCCGCGGTCGGCGTATCGCAGGCGGACGTGGCGGTGATGGACGCCCGCATCTCCGGCTCGGACCTGTCGCTCAACGCCCCGAGCCACGAGAGCGACGGCGGCACCTCCTCCGAGCGTCTCGACCACCTCGTCGATGCCGCCCCGCTTCCCGATGAGGTGGTGGGCGAGGCGATCGACAGCCGCCGCCGCGTCGCCTGGCTGCGCGACGTCCTCACCGTCCTGTCGGAGCGCGAGCTCAACATCATCCGGGCGCGGCGGCTGAGCGAGGAGGCGGCGACGCTGGAGTCCCTCGGCGAGCGCCTCGGCATCTCCAAGGAGCGTGTGCGGCAGATCGAGAACCGCGCCATCGAGAAGCTGCGCAAGGCCCTGGTGGACCGGCACGCCGACGGGTCGGCGCTGGTCTGAGGCTCAGCCCTCCAGCGGGCGGGCCTCTTCGGGCAGCATGATCGGGATGCCCTCGCGGATCGGATAGACGAGCCGCGCCGCCCGCGAGATGAGCTCGCCGGCCTCGGCATCGTAGTCCAGCGGCCCCTTGGTCACCGGGCAGACGAGAACCTCGAGGAGCCGCGGGTCGACCGTGCCGGGCCGGGTGGGCGGGACCGCCGTCTTGGTCTCGGCGGGCCGCGGGTCTTCGGGATCGAGGGGCGTGGACATGGAACGGGTTCCCGTGGTGAGCGGACGACGGCCGGTCTAGCCCGTCGCGGGCCCGGAGGCCAGCGACGTCAGTTCAGGGGCTGCTTGTCGTCGGCCGGCTTGTCCTTGGCGAGGGCCACCTCGGTGACGGCGACCAGCAGGGCCGCCCGCGTCTTCAGGTCGGGCGCCTCCAGCAGGGCCTGTTTCTCCTTGAGGCCCCAGGGCGACATCATGCACAGGGCATTGACCAGGATCTCGGTCGGGGCGCGGC
Organism: Rhizobiales bacterium Ga0077556; assembly: GCA_001464235.1. Classification (GTDB taxonomy): domain Bacteria; phylum Pseudomonadota; class Alphaproteobacteria; order Rhizobiales; family Phreatobacteraceae; genus Phreatobacter. Next base: position 20,259 of record LNFH01000317.1, read on the forward strand.
GGATGCCGTCCCAGTCGGCCTCCATGTCGTTGACGTCGAGGAATTCCTTGAGCGTCTTCAGGAGGCCGTCGCGATCGACGTCGTCCTCGCCGACGCGCGCCTCGAAATCGCCCTGGTAGGGCGCGCAGTCGATCTTGCACTGGCGGTAGGGAGTCGTCACCGACAGCTCCTCGACGATGCGGAACCGGGCGATGCCCGTGAGGCTCAGCATGTAGCGGCCGTCGCCGGACTCGGCGAGCTGGGTGATGCGTCCGAGGCAGCCGACGGCGGAGAGGGCGGGGCGCTTGGCGTCCTCGTCGGCGGGCACGGGCTGCACCATGCCGATCAGCCGGCGGCCCGACAGGAAGGCGTCGTCCACCATCGCCAGATAGCGCGGCTCGAAGATGTTGAGCGGCAACTGGCCGCGCGGCAGCAACAGGGCGCCGGGCAGCGGAAAGACGGGAACCACGTCCGGAAGGTCGGAGGGGCCGCGATAGGTGGTGTTGGTGGCCATGGCAGGGCTCCGTGGCGCGAAGGCAGGACGGTCTCGTGACATCTAGGCGCGCGGACCGCCGCTGCCAGCCCCGCGCCGATCAATTCAGCGCGCGAGGCCGTGATAGGCGGCGTTGGGACGCATGTCCGTGGCGGAGGCCATGCGGTTCGACATGTTGTAGAAGGCGGCCGTGGCCGAAATGTCCCAGATGTCGCGGTCGGAGAAACCGGCGGCGCGCAGCGCCTCGCGGTCCGGCTCGTCCACGGTCCAGGGTGCCTCGGTCAGCTTCACGGCGAAGTCCAGCATGGCGCGCTGGCGGGTGTCGAGCCGGGCGGCGCGGTAGTTCATCACCAGCATCTCGCCGAGTTCCGGATCGCCGGAGAGCTGGCGCACCGTCGCGCCGTGGGCGGTGAGGCAATAGTAGCAGCGGTTCACCGAGGAGACCGCCACGGCGATCATCTCGCGCTCCAGCTTGCTGAGGCCGGAGGGCGCCAGCATCAGGTCGTTGTACATGGCCGAGAAGGCCTTCAGCTTGGCCAGGTCGTGGGTATAGGCCAGCAGCACGTTGGGCACGAAGCCGATCTTGTCGCGGCACTTCTGGAAGAAGGCCTCGGTCTCCGCGTCGAGCGGGACGGGCGGCAGGTCGAGGGCGGTGAACGCCCCGGC
>LNFH01000318.1 GCA_001464235.1 Rhizobiales bacterium Ga0077556
CGTCATGCCCTCGGTGCGCATCCTCGACAACGTCCAGCTGCCGCCCAACCAGTACATCATCCGCGTCAAGGAGGTGGATGCGGGACAGGGCCAGATCTGGCCTACGCAGTACATGGTCATGGACCCGGCCGGCGGGCAGGTCGACCTACCGGGCGTCCACACCACCGAGCCGACCTTCGGCCTGCCCGCGACCTGGGTCGACGCGGCGCTGAAGGAAGAGGCGAGCGTGCGCGGCTACACCGTGGTCGACGCCGCGACCGTCCTCTCGACCCACCTCACCGAGATCCTCAAGGCCAACGTCTCCGATCTCCTGAGCTATTCGGAGGTCCAGAAGCTGATGAAGGAGATGCCGAAGGAGCAGGGCGACCTCATCAAGGACCTCGTCCCCGGCCAGATCACCATTTCCGGCATCCAGCGCGTGCTGCAGACCCTTCTCGCCGAGCGCGTCTCCATCCGCGACCTGCCGACCATCCTCGAGGGCATCGCCGAGGCGGTCGCCTTCACCCGGTCGCCGGCGCAGATCGCCGAGCACGTGCGCTCGCGCCTCGCCCGCCAGCTCTGCGCCCAGTATGCCGGCTACGACGGCGGCCTCGCCCTCATCGCGCTCTCGCCCGTCTGGGAACAGGCCTTCGCCGATTCCATCGTCGGCCAGGGCGACGACCGCCAGCTCGCCATGCAGCCGTCCAAGCTCTCCGAGTTCATCATGCTGGTGCGCGACGCCTTCGAGGACGCGGCCCGCATGGGCGAGGCGCCGGTCCTCCTCACCAGCCCCGGCATCCGGCCCTTCGTGCGCTCCATCGTCGAGCGCTTCCGCGCCCAGACGCCGGTCCTCAGCCAGGC
>LNFH01000319.1 GCA_001464235.1 Rhizobiales bacterium Ga0077556
ATGAGGTTGCCCATGTCGCCGTCCCAGGCCGTTCTGGCCACCATCACCGCCAATTTCGTCGTCTGGACGCTGATCATCGCCGCCGGCGTCCACTACCTCACCTGAAGGCGTCCCGGCGGACCCCGCCCGCGGCCCTCACGCCGCCGGCGGTTTGCCGTCGGGCGTGCTGGCGATCTCGCCGCTTCTGACGCGGTCGGCATGGGCGGTGGTGCCGCCTGCCGCCAGCACCTTCGCCTGGCCGATCCAGTCCTCGCGTTCGATGCGACCCGGGAAGGCGAGATAGCCGCCGACCCACTGGGCCTCCTTCGCCGTCCACGCCGCGATCTGGTCGAAGTGATAGACACCCAGCGCATGCAGCCGCGCCTCGTTCTGCGGCCCGACCCCCCTGATCAGCTCCAGTTCGTCCGGCCGCCCGCCGCGGGGGCCGGCAAGCCCGAGCGGCTTGGTGCCCTGGGCCATGGCCTCCGAGGCGGCCTGTGCACCGGCAGACGCCGGGGGCGGCGCGCTCGCCGCGGCCTGCGGCGCGGGAGCGGATGCCGCCGCCTGGTTGCGGCGCTCGGCGGCATCGCCGACCAGCCTTGCGACGGAGGTCGTCGCCTCGGCCACCGCCTTGACCGCGCCCGTCGCCGACGTCGCGGCTCCGACCATGTCGCCGAGCGGCGAGGTCACGGTCTCCTCCACCTTGTCGGTGAAGACGCGGGCGAAGGCACCGGCGACGCAGCCCGTCAGATAGGCGGTGGCGAACAGCACCGCCGTGTCGAGCCACAGGCCCGGGCGGCCCGGCACCCAGTTGAGGGCGGCGGCCACCACCATCAGCGCGAAGCCGACCATGGCCGCGGCGGCGAGGCCGCTCGGGCCCTCGTCCTCCTTGTCGGAGGTGATCCAGCCGACGGCGAGGCCGCCGGCGAGGGCGATCAGGAGGGGGATGGCGAAGGTCTGGACGAGATACAGCATCACCCTCTCCTCACGAACGCGGACGGACGTGGAACTCGACCCGGCGGTTGAGGGCGCGGCCCTCCTCCGAGTCGTTGGGGGCGACGGGCCGGGTGGCGGCATGGCCGACCACCACCAGCGTCCGCGCCTCGACCCCGCGGCGCACCAGCTCGTCGCGCATGACGGCGGCCCGGTCCTCGGAGAGCTTCTGGTTCTGCCCGGTCCAGTTGTGGCTGTCGGTGTGACCGGCCACCTCGATGCGGACGCCTTCGCCGCAGCGCTTGATGGCGGCGGCGAGGCGATCGAGCACCGGCCCGTGCTCGGCGCGCTGCTCCGCCTTCCAGTAGTCGAACAGGATGCGGTCGCCCTCGAGCGCCGTCTGCACGATCGCGCCGCAGTCGGGCGGCGGCAGCCAGACCGGTGCCGGCGCGGGCGGCGGCGGCATGGCGGCCGGCGTTCCCTGAGCGACGGCCGGGCTGGCGACCGCGGGGCTGGCGGCGGTCGCGGCGGCGCCGCCCGATCCCGCGACGGAGGTGGCGCTGGCCGAGGGGGTGGGAGCCGAGGGCGTGGGAGGTGGGGACGACGGCGCCGCAGCGGGCGCGGAGGCGGCGGCAGCCGCCGCGGTGCCGGCACCGGAGGCACCCGACGTGGCGGCGGACGGCGCCTGCGCCATCACCCCCGCCGGCGGCAGGGCGGGCGGCACCACCGGCAGCGCGAGTTCCTGGACCGGCGGCGCCATGGCCTCCACCGAGGGCGGCGGCGGCGGGACTACCGGCAGCGGCAGCTGCTGGGCGACCGGCGCCAGCGTCTCCAGCCGCGGGGGCGGCGGGGTGAGGTCGTCGGAGAGCGGCGGCGCCGGCGGTGGTGGCGGAATCTCCGCCGGCGGCAGGGCGAGGTCGGTGATGGCGACGACCGGCCCGCCGAGCGCGGCGAGCGCCTGGCGCACCTCCATGGCCGCCGTGGCGTCCGGCGCGCGGCCGGCCAGCGTCAGCCGGTTGCCGTTGAGCTGGGCCGAGCCCTCGCTCAGCCGGAAGAGCTGGGTCAGCGCCGCACCGGTCAGCGCGCCGAAATCGACACCGTCGGGGAAACCGCCGGCGAGCCGCATCTCGTCGACCACGGCAGTGGACCCCGCGAGCCGGCGGGCGAGTGCCAGCACTGCCGCCTTCGCCGCCTCCGACGGCGCGAAGCCCTGCAGCGTCAGCGCCTCGCCCGTGCGGCGGGCGCTCCAGCTGAACGGCGAGACGACCGGCGGCGCGACGATGAGGTCGCCCATGGTGAAGCCGTCGCTGGCGCCGCGCACCGCCGCCGCCAGTCGGTCGAAGGCCTGCGGGTCGGCGGCGACGCCGGTGAAGGAGTAGACCGTACCGGCGATCTTCGCCGTGCCGCTGGCGAGGCCCCTGAGCTGCTCGATGGCCGAGAGCGCCTTGGCCTCGAGATTGGCCGGCAGGCCGGCGATGACGGTCATCGCGTCGGTCACCGGGCCGGTGGTCGAGGCACGGGCGGCGGCGAGGATGCGCTCGCGCGCCTCCTGCGAGCCGATCGTGCCGACGATCCGGATCGCGCCGTCGGCGCTCTTGACCGCCGACCAGTCCGCCTCGGGCGGCAGGATGGCCGCGGGAGGCGGCGCCTGCGCCACGGCGGGTCCCGGCACCGAGACGTTGACGCCGCCATTGCTGATGCCCTGCGGCAGCCCGGCCAGCGCCTGTTCGATCTGCGCCTTGGTCGCGGCATCCCCGGCCGTGCCGGTGAAGCGGAAGGCGCCGCCGCTCAGCGTCGCCGAACCCGAGGTGACGCGGCCGAGCTGTTCCAGCCCGAGTTCGGCGGCGCGCGTGGCGCTCGCGGGAATGTCGCGGGCGAGGGTCATGAGGTCGGACACCTCGGCGCCGGACAGCGCCTTGCGGGCCGCCTCGACGAGCCGGGCGCGCGCGCCGTCGGGGGCGACCTGGCCGGAGAGGATGATGGTCTGGTCCTGCCGCCGCGCCGACCAGCCGAAGGGATTGGCGGCAGGCAGGAAGTCGTTGGCCGCATCGGCCCGCCGCACCCCGAACTGGCTCTCCGAAAGGGTTTCCGCCGCCGCCGCGGCCTCCAGCGCCGGGGCCGTGCCCGTGATCACCGCGTCGCGCCCGCGCACCGTGACGCTCGCCCAGGGCTTGCCATCGACGGTGGAGGCGGCGCCGATCGCCCGCGTCGCGCGCTCGGAGAGGTCGGCTTCGATGGCCCCCTGTTTCCACCACAGGGATCCGCCGGCGAGGAGGGCGAGCGGCAGCAGGCCTGGGAGCCAGCGACGCGGCTGATGCAGCATGGAGAACGCCCTCACTCTGTCGCCGCCGCACCGCGGTCGGCTCGTCCCCCGCGCCTGCGCGCCGCGAGCAGACCAGGTGGACGGGTTTCATCGGGATTTCGGTGCGGAACGTCACGCGAGTCAAGATCGCCCTTTCCGAATCGGTCATGATTCATCCGGCAGGCTGGCATTCGACAGACGCGCGGGGAGAACCGGCGTGAGCGTGGAGAGCATCAGGCCCACCCAGGCGGTGGCTCCGGTCGAGCCGGTGCAGCTGCACGCGGCGCTGGAGGCGGTCGGCGCCCGGCCCGGCGAAGCCGTGGCTGCGCGCGTCGCCGCCATGCTCGCCGACGGCATGGCGCGCCTCACCGTCGGTACCGGAACGCTCGACGTCCGGACCAGCCAGCCGCTGGTGCCCGGCACGGGGAGCGCGGCGGTCAGGCCGTCAGAATCGCCATCGCCGAACCGTCCGCGGCCATGATGCGCGCCGCCGCGCCTCCCGCCACCGCCCTGCCCGGACCTGCCGCTGCCCTGGCCACCGCACCTGCGGCGACCGCCGCGCCGGACGCACGGACACCGCCGGCCCAGCCGGCCATGCCGCCACCCCCCGCCGGGACCGTGGCTGCGGCCCTGGTGGGCCTCCTCGCCCGCGGCCTCGTCGCCGCCGACGCCCCGCGCCTCGCCGACGGCGCCCAGGTGGCGCTGGCGGCCAGGTCCTCCGCCGATCCGGCGCGCCAGGCCGAGACGGCGGACGACGGTGCCTCCCCGCCCAAGGCCCTGCGCGAGGCCCTGGTCCAGGGGGTCCGCACCGCCGCCGGCCGGCAGGACAGCCTGACCGCCCTCTTCGCCGAATTGGGCGCGGTCGCCCAGGGCCGCACCCGCGCCCAGGTGCCGGCGCCCGTCGCCCGCGCCATGGCCGAGGTCCTCGGCTTCCGCGTGCCCGCAAAGACGCTCGCGACACCGGCCGGCCTCGCCGAAGCCTTGCGCAATGCCGGCACCCAGCTCGAGGCGCGCCTCGCGGCCCTGCCGCCGGGCGTCCCGCTGCCGCCTGACCTCAAGGCCTCGCTCCAGCGCCTTCAATCCGCCCTCGCCGGCTGGACGGCGGAGCTCGACCCGGCGGAGACGCCCGCCCTGCCGAAGCCGGCCGGCCACGAGCGCCCGCCGCTGCGCGGCGCCCTCCCCCACGGCCAGGCGCCGCAGCAGGCGACGCTCGGCCCCGCTTCCACCGCCGCCGAGGTGGCCGGCGTCCTCACCGAGCGCACCGAGGCGGCCCTCGCCCGCATCACCCTGCTGCAGGCGGCATCCCTCCCCGACATGCGCGAGGCGGCACGTCCGGAGCCCCAGGCGCTGGTGACGCTGGAGGTGCCGATGCGCGTCGGCGTCGAGACCGCCGTCGTCCAGTTCCAGATCCAGCGCGACCACGACGACCCCGACGATGGCCCGGCCGCGCCACGCAAGGGCGGCGACTGGACCCTCCGCTTCTCGCTCGACGCCGAGCCGCTGGGGCCGATCCATGCCGCCGTCCGCTGGCACGACGGGCGGGTCGGCATCCAGCTCTGGGCCGAGCGCGACGGCGTCGCGGCGGCGCTCGAGGCCGAGCGCACCGGCCTATCCGACGCCCTGTCCGCCTCCGCCTTCACCATCGACCGGCTGACCATCGCCGCCGGCGCGCCGCCCGAGCCGCGCTCGCCCGCCGGACCGCCGCGCCATCGCCTGGACCGCTCGTCATGAGCGAGGACGAGACCCGGCCCCGCCCCGCCGTCGCGGTGGCGCTGGAATACGACATGGGCAAGGACGCGGCACCGCGCGTTACCGCCTCCGGCCGCGGCCTCATCGCGGAGAAGATCATCGCCACGGCCCGCGAGCACGGCGTCGCCGTCGAGGGCAATCCGCTGCTGGCCGAAGCCCTGTCGGGTGTCGACATCGACGACCATATCCCCGAAGAGCTCTACCGGGCCGTCGCCGAGGTCATCGGCTTCGTCCTGCGCGCCGCCGGCAAGCTGCGCTAGGTCCACGCCCTCTGAGCCTGTCTTCAGCGTGACATCAAGCCGGCTGGCGGCCCCTGCGCCGTTGGATTATAGGCTGAGACCAAAGACGATACCGGGAGGATGGCATGACCCACGTGGATACGGTTCCCGCGAGGCCCTGGACGAAGTTCTATTCGGTCGGCATGCGCCACACGATCGACGAGGCGCCCCATCCGAACCTCGCCGCGATGGTCCGCTCCGTGGCGCGCACCTACGGCGCCAAGACCGCCTTTTCCCTCTGCCTGCCCAACGGCATGGGCGGTTCGCTCAGCTACGCCGACATCGACCGGCTGTCGGACGACTTCGCCGTCTACCTGCGCGAGGTCCTGAAGCTCGAGGCCGGCGCCCGCGTCGCCCTGCAGACGCCCAATGCCCTCGCCTTCCCGATCGTCGCCTTCGGCGTGTTCAAGGCCGGCTGCGTCCTCATCAACATCAACCCGCTCTACACGGCGGAGGAGATGGGCAACGTCTTCGCCGACGGCGATCCGGACCTGCTTGTCATCATCGACATGTTCGCCGACAAGCTGCCCGCCGCCTTCTCGCGGCACAAGGTGCGCAACGTCGTCGTCTCCTCGATCACCGACTTCATGCCCTGGCTGCAGGGCACGCTGGTCGGTCTCGTGCAGAAGTACAAGGACAAGTCCGTGAAGCCGGTGCCGGTGGAGCACACCACCTTCCGCGCCGCCCTCGCCGCCGGCGAGGCCCGCAAGGGCGGGGTCAAGGTCTCCGCCTATGCCGAGACGGTCGGCCTCGATACGCTCGCCGTGCTGCAATACACCGGCGGCACGACCGGCGTCTCCAAGGGCGCCATGCTGACCCACGGCAACCTCGTCATGAACATGGCGCAGTCGCTGGAGATGGTCGCGTCGAACATGGTCAGGGGCGAGGAGACAATCCTCACCGCGCTGCCGCTCTACCATATCTTCGCCTTCACGGTGAACATGCTGGGCTTCTGGGTGCTCGGCGCCCACAACGTCATGGTGCCCAATCCGCGGCCGCTGACCAACCTCCAGAAGGCCTTCGAGAAATATCCGGTCTCCATGCTGACCGGCGTCAATACGCTGTTCAACGGCCTCAACAACGAGCCCTGGTTCCGGGACAATCCGCCGAAGGCGCTGAAGAGCTCCTGCGCCGGCGGCATGGCGCTGCAGGACGCGGTGGCGCGGCGCTGGCAGGAGGTCACTGGCACGCCCGTGGTCGAGGGCTACGGCCTGACCGAGTCCTCGCCCGTCCTCACCTTCAACCCGCTGGACGGGGTGAAGGAGGGCACGATCGGCGTGCCCGTTCCCTCCACCGACATCAAGTGCGTCGACGACGAGGGCAAGGAGGTCCCGCACGGCCAGCCCGGCGAGCTCATCGCCCGCGGCCCGCAGATCATGGCGGGCTACTGGCGCAAGCCCGACGAGACGGCCCGCACCGTGCGCGACGGCTGGCTCTACACAGGCGACATCGCGATCCAGGACGAGGACGGCTATTTCCGCATCGTCGACCGCAAGAAGGACATGGTGCTGGTCTCCGGCTTCAACGTCTTCCCCAACGAGGTCGAGGACACTTTGGCCAAGCACCCCGCCATCCTCGAGGTCGCCGTGGTCGGCGTCCCGGACGGGGCTGCCGGCGAGGCCGTGAAGGCCTTCGTGGTCAAGAAGCCCGACGCCGAGGTGACGGCCGAGGAGATCCGCGCCTTCTGCAAGGAGCACCTGACCGGCTACAAGGTGCCGAAGCTCGTCGAGTTCCGCAGCGAGCTGCCGAAGTCCAACGTCGGCAAGATCCTGCGCAAGGACCTGCGGGCCGAGGAGATCGCCCGGGCCCCGAAGGCCTGACGCGCATCGTCGTGCGGCGGCGGTCGCGAGGAGCGGCCGCCTTTCCCTGACGCCGGAGCCGCGCTAGCCTCCGGCGGGTTGAGAGGCGCGTCATGAGCGATCACGATCACCACGACCATCACCATCACGACCATCACCACGACCACGATCACGATCACGACCACAGCGAACTCTCCGCCATGGACGCGCGGGTCCGGGCGCTGGAGACGATCCTGGTCGAGAAGGGCTACGTCGATCCGGCCGCCCTCGACGTGCTGATCGAGACCTACGAGACGAAGGTCGGGCCTCACAACGGCGCCCGCGTCGTCGCGAAGAGCTGGATCGATCCGGCCTACCGCGCCCGCCTCCTCGCCGACGCCACCGCCGCCGTCGCCGAACTCGGCTATGCCGGCCGCCAGGGCGAGCATCTCGTGGCGGTGGAGAACACGGCGGACACCCACAACATGGTCGTCTGCACCCTGTGCTCCTGCTACCCGTGGCCGGTGCTCGGCCTGCCGCCGGTCTGGTACAAGTCGGCGCCCTACCGCGCCAAGGCGGTGCGCGACCCGCGCGGCGTGCTCGCCGATTTCGGCGTGACGCTGTCGGCGGGCAAGGCCATCAAGGTCTGGGATTCCACCGCCGAGATCCGCTACCTCGTCGTGCCCGAGCGTCCCGCCGGCACCGAGGGCTGGGACGAGGCGCGCCTCGCCGACCTCGTCACCCGCGATTCGATGATCGGCACCGGCCTGCCACGGGCCCCGGGAGCCGCCGCATGACCTACGTGACCCATGCCGACCTCGGCGGCCGTCTCGGCCTCGGCCCCGTCGTGCCGGAACGCGACGAGCCGCTGTTCCACGCCCCCTGGGAGGCCCGCGCCCTGGCGCTGACGCTCGCCATGGGCGCCACCGGCTCCTGGAACATCGACCAGTCGCGCGCCGCCCGCGAGCAGCAGCCCGGCTATCTCGGCATGAGCTACTACGAGGTCTGGACCGGCGGGCTCGAGCGCCTGATGGCCGATCGCGGCCTCGTCACCGCGGCCGACCTCGCCGCCGGGCGCGCCGTCGATCCCGCGAAGCCCGTCGCGCGGGTCCTGACCGCCGACATCGTCCCCGCCGTGCTGGCGCGCGGCGGCCCGACCGAGCGTCAGTCGTCTGCCCCCGCCCGCTTCGCCGTCGGCGACCGCGTCAGGACCGCCACCATGCCGGAGCCGAAGGGCCACACCCGCCTGCCGCGCTACGTCCAGGGCAAGACGGGGACCGTGACCCACCTGCACGGCGTGCATGTCTTCGCCGACGCCAATGCCACCGGCGCGGGCGAGGCGCCGGAATGGCTCTACACGGTCCGGTTCGACGGCCCTGAGCTCTTCGGCGCCGAGGCCGATCCCGCCTCCAGCGTCTCGGTCGACGCCTGGGACAGCTATCTGAGCCCGGCATGACGCGCCGTCCCGTACCCGACCTCGCCGCCCTCCCCCACATTCCCTGCGATGCCGAGGGCCCGGTCTTCCGCGAACCCTGGGAGGCGCATGCCTTCGCCCTCACGGTGACCCTGCACGAGAAGGGCCTGTTCACCTGGAGCGAATGGGCGGAGACGCTCTCGGCGGAGATCCGCGCCGCCCAGGCGGCGGGTGATCCCGACACCGGCGAGACCTACTACAGCCACTGGCTGCGGGCGCTGGAACGGCTGGTGATCGCCCGCGGCGTCACCAGCGCCCCCGCGATCGACGACACCACCGCCGCCTGGCACCGGGCCGCCGAAGCGACCCCGCACGGCCAGCCGATCGTGCTTCCGATCCGCCTGTGAGGCCCTGCCGGTATCGGGGAACTAGGCGCGATGGCCTAGGCCACCGGAAGGCCACTGCGACAGATTGACCCTGGGTGAACCTCCTGTGCAGGGTGCGCGCCGGTGCACCCCTGTCCACCTCCGCGCCCGTCCTTTTTTGCACCTGCGGAGGGCCACGAGAAACCCCACATGCGCGCTTTCCTCATCGCGGCTCTTGCCGCGCTCACCCTCATGGTCGCCGGCGACGTCCATGCCCAGTCCCGCCAGGACTTCGTCCTGATCAACCGCACCGGCTACACGATCGAGGAGGTCTATGTCAGCCCGTCCCGCGTCACCGCCTGGGGCCGTGACGTGCTCGGCTCCGACACGCTGGAGAACGCCCGCCAGGTGACGATCCGCTTCAACGGCAGCACCACCGAGTGCAGCTTCGACATCAAGGTCGTCTACGACGACAAGGAGACCGCCGAGTTCCGCGGCGTCGACCTCTGCTCCGTCAGCAAGGTGACGCTCTTCTACAACCGGTCGGCCGGCACCACCCGTTTCACCGCCGAGTGAGGCCCCGGGGCGGGTTCGCGAGAGCCCGCCCCTTCTCGTCTCACTTCACCGACGAGAACGCCGTCGGCGCCAGGAACGAACTCTCGACATTGGCGATGATCGGCCCATCGGCCTCGCTATCGTTGCGCGCCGCGATCCAGGCCGGATCCTGCTGGAACGCGCTCCACTTGGCCTCGCGCTCGGCCATGGATTCCCAGGCCACCAGGTAGGTCAGGTCGTTGTTCGACGGACCGATGACGGTGGTGAAGAAGCCCGCCTGGCGGATGCCGTGCTTCTCCCAGAGCTTCAGCGTGTGATTCTGGAAGCGGGCGAGCAGCTTGGGCAGGCGGCCCGGCAGGCAGTTGTAGATGCGCAGTTCGTAGATCATCGGCGTTCCTTCCCTTATGGGAGGCACACCATGCCGCGCGACCGCGTCCTTGGCCATCGGCGCCGGCGAATGGCCGGCCCCCCTTTCGCGCTCAGCCGCCGACGAGATCGGTCACCGCCCGCCGCAGCACGGCCTCGTCCGCGGGGTTCAGCGAGGGATTGCCGGCCCGGTGGCCCCAGATGGAGGGGATGGGCCTCAGCTCCGCATTCGGCATCTGCGCCGTCTCGATGGCGCTGTCCTCCACCGGGAAGTAGAGGTCCGTCTCCGACGGCATGATGATCGCGGGTGCCGCAATCGCCCCGAGCGCGCGCTTCAGGTCGCCGCCGAACACCGCATTGTCGGAAATGTCGGAGGCCATCCAGGTCTCGATCATCGACAGGAGGTCGGCCGCATCGCGCCTAAGGAAGTTCGCCTCCCAGCTGCGCACGAGGAAGTCCTCCAGCGAGGCGAAGCCGACGGTCCGCCACACCTCCTGCCGATAGAAGGCCTGGCTCATCGCCCAGCCGGCATAGACGCGGGCGAAGGCGCGCAGGCCCGTCAACGGCCGCTCGGTGAAGCGTCCGTCGCGCCAGGCGGCATCGGTGGTCAGCGTCGCCCGGATGCCCTCCAGGAACACCCTGTTGTGCGGACTGGTGCGCGCCGAGGTGCAGACCGCGCAGATGGCGCCGACCCGTTCGGGATGCAGCGCGCCCCAGTGCAGCGCCTGCTGGCCGCCCATCGACCAGCCGTAGACGAGGGCGAGGCGCTCGATGCCGAAGACCTCGCGGAGAAGGCGCTCCTGCGCAGCGACGTTGTCGACATGGGTGAAGACGGGATCGCGGCCGAGGCCGAAGGGCTCGGGAAGGTTGCTCGGCGAGGAGGAGAGCCCGTTGCCGAACTGGTTGGGGATGACGATGAACCAGCGTTCCGGGTCGAGCACCCGGCCGGGCCCGATCAGCCAGTCGATGTCGCTGTGATGGGCGCCATAGGAGGTGGGGTAGAGGACGGCGTTGCTGCGCGCGGCGTTCAGCGTGCCGTAGGTCTTGTAGGCGAGACGCGCCAGCGGCAGCGTCAGGCCGCGCTGCAGCGCGAAGGACCTCAGTTCGAAGATGTCGTGGTCGGCCATCGCGTTCCCCTGCGGCGTGTTCCCGAGCTTAGGCGGCCGGGCGGGGAAAGGGGAGGCTGCCCGGGCCAGGGCAGCCTCCCGCGCGGGCCGGGGGGAGCGGCACGCGCATTGTCAGCCATGGGGGCTGGCTGGCAGGACCGGCGCGCCGTGCGCACCTGAACCTGCCGCTTCTACGGAAGGTCGCCGGAGACGGATCAGCTCCGCAGGCCCGGCGCTTCCTGGCCGGTGCGGGCGACATAGTCGGTATAGCCGCCGCCATAGGCGTGAATGCCCTCCGGCGTCAGTTCCAGCACCCGGTTGGAGAGGGCGGCGAGGAAGTGCCGGTCATGCGAGACGAAGAGCATGGTGCCCTCGTAGCCGGCCAGCGCCTTGATCAGCATTTCCTTGGTCGCCATGTCGAGGTGGTTGGTCGGCTCGTCCAGCACCAGGAAGTTCGGCGGGTCGTAGAGCATGCGCGCCATCACGAGCCGCGCCTTCTCGCCGCCCGAGAGCACGCGGCAGCGCTTCTCCACGTCGTCGCCGGAGAAGCCGAAGCAGCCCGCCAGCGCCCTGAGCGAGCCCTGGCCCGCCTGGGGGAAGGACTCCTCCAGCCACTGGAACACGGTCTGCTCGCCGTCCAGCAATTCCATCGCGTGCTGGGCGAAATAGCCCATCTTGATGCTCGCCCCGAGCGCCACCTGGCCGCTGTCGGGTTCGGTCGCACCGGTCACGAGCCTCAAGAGCGTCGACTTGCCGGCGCCGTTGACGCCCATGATCGCCCAGCGCTCGCGCCGGCGTACCTGGAAGTCGAGCCCCTCGTAGATGGTGCGGCTGCCGTAGCGCTTGTGGACGCCCTTGAGGGAGACCACGTCCTCGCCGGAGCGGGGCGCCGGCTGGAACTCGAACATCACGGTCTGGCGGCGGCGCGGCGGCTCCACGCGGTCGATCTTGTCGAGCTTCTTCACCCGGCTCTGCACCTGCGCGGCGTGGGAGGCACGGGCCTTGAACCGCTCGATGAAGGCGATCTCCTTGGCGAGCATGGCCTGCTGGCGCTCGAACTGCGCCTGCTGCTGCTTTTCGGCCAGCGCCCGCTGCTGCTCGTAGAAGGCGTAGTCGCCCGAATAGGTCGTCAGGGACCCGCCGTCGATCTCGATGATCTTGCCGACGATGCGGTTCATGAACTCGCGGTCGTGCGAGGTCATCATCAGGGCGCCCTCGAAGCCCTTGAGGAAGGCCTCGAGCCAGATCAGGCTCTCGATGTCGAGGTGGTTGGAGGGCTCGTCGAGCAGCATCACGTCGGGCCGCATCAGGAGGATGCGGGCGAGCGCCACGCGCATCTTCCAGCCGCCCGAGAGCTTGCCGACGTCGCCCTCCATCATCTCGTCGGAGAAGCCGAGGCCGGCGAGGACCTCGCGCGCCCGCCCGTCCAGCGCATAGCCGTCGAGCTCCTCGAAGCGGCCCTGCACCTCGCCGTAGCGGGTGATGATCTCGTCCATGCGGTCGGCCTGCTCGGGATCGGCCATGGCCGCCTCCAGCGCCTTCAGCTCGGCGGCGACCTCGCTCACCGGGCCGGCACCGTTCATCACCTCGGCCACGGCACTCCGCCCCGCCATGTCGCCGACGTCCTGGCTGAAATAGCCGATGGTGACGCCGCGGTCGGTGGAGACCTGCCCCTCGTCCGGCGGCTCCTCGCCGGTGATCATGCGGAACAGCGTCGTCTTGCCGGCGCCGTTGGGGCCGACGAGGCCGATCTTCTCGCCGCGCTGCAGGGCGGCGGAAGCCTCGATGAAGACGATCTGCTTGCCGTTCTGCTTTCCGATGCTCTCGAGTCGAATCATACGCGTGGACTGCCCGGTGACTGGTGTTGCCGGGGGCCATACGCCATGCGGCCGCGGTGCGGAAGGGCGGCGGAGCGCGAAATCACGCAGTTGCGTGAACCTCACGGGCGCCCGGCGCGTGCCCGCCCTCAGCGGCGCGGCGGCGGCGACGCGGCCGCGCCCAGGCTGAGCACGTTGACCTTCTGGCCGCCCGTCTGGATGTCGCCCGGCACGAGGCCCCCCGAGCAGGTCGCCCCGCGCCAGCGGGCGTTCTGCACCAGCATGGTCTGTTGCTGCGGCTGGCCGGGCATGGTGACGGTGCCCTCGATCCTGATGGAATAGGCGGTCTGGAAGTCGCCGCTCATCACCGAGCGCGCGACGGTGCGCATCGGGCCCATCTGGCAGTCGACGTCGACGTGATACTCCTGCCCCACCCGGCGCACCTGGTAGCGCTGGCACGTGCCGCCGGCGACGCCGAGCGCGAACTGCATCATCTGCCGCTCGGTCGCCGCATCGGTGCAGGAATCGGCCTTGAGCTCCGGCCCGCCCGCACGGCCCTCGAGCAGCATGGTGAGCTCCCAATGCCCCGGACGGCGGTCGGGCAGGCTGTCGCCGGTCGGTTGCGCCAAGGCTGCCGAGGGCAGAACCAGCAGGAGGAAGAGGCTGGGACGGATGGCCATGGGGATCTCCGGCGGGCGACCGGCTCGACGACCGGCGCTTCGGATGGTCGGAATGCAGCGTTTCAGAACGACGTCGGTCGCCGCGCTCCTCCGCTTCGTGGTGCCCGCGGGGCGCCTGCCGACGGGCGAAACCGTCGGCGCCACCCCGAGGAGCCCCCCGCCGCCAAAAAAAAGTATTGGACCCGCGGCACCGGATTTTTCCGTTCCGCCACAATGCGATGGGACTTTGTATGACGAATCTGTAACAGAATACCGAAACGGCGCCTTGAGCCGGCCATGTAGGTCTGCGATCTGTGGCCCGTGCCGCCGAGGGGCGTCTGGAAAGGCCATGTGCATGCTGGCGGCGGACCGCAGGGAGACGACGGGAATGGATGAGGAGCCGGACGCCGGATCGACCGCCGTCGACCGCGCCACTCCCGAGGAGCGCAACCGCCTCCAGTTCGCGGCCCTGCCCTATCGCGTCGCCGCCGAGGGCGGCCTCGAAATCCTGCTCATCACCTCCCGCAGCACCCGTCGCTGGATCATTCCCAAGGGCTGGCCCATGGGCAAGCGGCCCGCCCACAAGGTGGCGGCGCAGGAAGCGGCCGAGGAGGCCGGCGTCGAGGGCAAAGTCGGCAAGCGGGCCATCGGGTCCTACCACTACGACAAGGTCCTCTCGACCGGCGCCGTCGCGCGCTGCCGGGTCGAGGTCTACGCGCTCGAGGTGCGGCGGCAGAACTCGGCCTGGCCCGAGCGCAAGCGCCGCGAGCGCCGCTGGATGGACGTCACCGAGGCCGCCACCCTGATCGACGACGTCGAACTGGCGCCGCTCATCCGCGGCTTTGCGCCACCCGGCGGATGAAGGGACTGGCCGCGCCCGCCGGAAATCGCTAAGGCGAGGGCGAAAGACGGCGATAACGCCGCCCTGACGCTTCTTATTGTCCTTGCGAGCCGAGCTGTCATGACCGACCCATCCGTCATCATCGCCGGCGGCGGCATCGGAGGCCTCGTCACGGCGCTGACGCTGCACCAGATCGGCGTGCCCTGCACCGTCTACGAGAGCGTGCGCGAGATGCGGCCGCTCGGCGTCGGGATCAACCTCCAGCCCAACGCCGTGCGCGAGCTCGGCGACCTCGGCATCGGCGAGGCCGACCTCGACCGGGTGGGCCTTCCTGCGAAGGAATGGGCGCTGGTCGGCCTCAACGGCAACGACATCTACGCCGAGCCCCGCGGGCTCCTCGCCGGCTACGACTGGCCGCAATATGCCGTGCATCGCGGCCGTCTGCACATGCTGCTCCATGACAAGGTGGTGGAGCGGCTGGGGCCCGACGCCGTCAGGCTCGGCCGGCAGGTCAAGGGCTATCGCCGGCAGGACGGCGGCGTCACCGCCTTCGTCGAGTGCGCCGACGGCAACCGCTCGGAGGAGCATGGCACGCTGCTCGTCGGCGCCGATGGCATTCATTCGGCCATCCGCGCGCAAATGCATCCCGACCAGCCGCCGATCCACTGGGGCGGCGCACTGATGTGGCGCGGCACCAGCCGGGGCCGGCCGATCCGCACCGGCGCCTCCTTCATCGG
>LNFH01000320.1 GCA_001464235.1 Rhizobiales bacterium Ga0077556
GTGGCGATCACCGCCTCGCCGGCGACGATGGCGGGGAGCCAGCGCTCCTTCTGGGCCGGCGATCCCGCCCGCGACAGGGCGGTGGCCGCCATCATGGCGGTGGAGAGGAAGGGCGAGGCGGTGAGCGTGCGGCCCATCTCCTCGCAGATGATCCCGGCCCCGACGAAGCCGAAGCCGAGCCCGCCCTGGTCCTCCGGCACGAGCACGCCTGTCCAGCCCATCTCCGCCATGGCGCGCCAGAGGCCGCGGTCGAAGCCGTCGGCGATCTTCTCGTCGCGGATCCGGCGCAGCGCCGCCACCGGCGCCTTCTCGGAAACGAAGCCGCGGGCGGCGTCCTGCAGCATGACCTGGTCGTCGTTGAGCACGAGCATGGCGGCCTCAGGCGGACGGCAGTTGCAGGAGGCGCTTGGCGACGATGTCGAGCATCACCTCGGACGTGCCGCCCTCGATCGAATTGGCCTTGGTGCGCAGCCAGCCGCGCGGCCGCTCGCCATCGTTGGTGCGGGCGCCCTCCCATTCGAGGCCTTCGTGGCCGGCGGCCCGCATCATGAGCTCGTAGCGGCGCTTGTTGAGCTCGGTGCCGTAATATTTGAGCACCGAGGACTTGTCCCCGACGCCCTTGCCGCCCGAGGCCGCCTCGTCCTTGTAGCGGGTCATGGTCGCGGCGAAGGCGAGGGCATCGACCTCGGCGCGTGCCGCATCCGCCCGCAGGAAGGCGTCGGCCAGCCGGCCCTCGCCATCCGTGCCGATCTCCTGCGCCGCGACCTGGCCCGGCGAGCGGCCGCCGAGGAGGCCACCGCCCCCGCCGCCGATCATCTCGCGCTCGTGGGTGAGCAGGTACTTGGCGATGTCCCAGCCGCGGTTCAGCGTGCCGACGAGGTTCGCCTTCGGCACCTTCACCCCGTCGAAGAAGGTCTCGCAGAAGGGCGACTTGCCGGAGATCAGCAGGATCGGCTTCGTCGAAACGCCCGGCCAGGTCATGTCGAACAGGAGGAACGAGATGCCGAGGTGCTTGGGCGCCGAGAAGTCGGTCCGCACCAGGCAGAAGATCATGTCCGCCTTGTCGGCATAGCTGGTCCAGATCTTCGAGCCCGTGACGACGAAGTGGTCGCCGCCGTCGTCGGCGCGGGTCTGGAGCGAGGCGAGGTCGGAGCCGGCATTGGGTTCCGAATAGCCCTGGCACCAGCGGATCTCGCCGCGGGCGATCCGCGGCAGGTGCTCCTTCTTTTGCTCCTCGGAGCCGAAGGCGAGCAGGGCCGGGCCCAGCATCCAGATGCCGAAGCTCTCCAGCGGCGAGCGCGCGCCGATGGCCCGCATCTCCTCCTTGAGGATCGTCACCTCCTCGTGGGAGAGGCCGCCGCCGCCGTAGTCCTTCGGCCAGCCCGGCACGGTCCAGCCGCGCGCCGCCATGCGCGTGAGCCAGACCTTCTGCGCTTCGGACTTGAAGGTCCAGTTGCGGCCGCCCCAGCAGATGTCGTCGTCCCCGGCGACCGGCGTGCGCATCTCAGGGGGGCAGTTGGCGTCGAGCCACGCGCGTGTCTCGCGCCGGAAGGCGTCGAGGGCGTCCATGAACATCCTCCCGCGGCGACCTCGCGATGGGCGGGCCGCCGATCGTTGCATCGTTGACGGCCCCGCTCTCGCGAGGACATACTGCGGAGTATGTTCGCCCGTCCGGCCCTTGTCGAGCCCCCCGGCCGGCGCGGGCGGCATGCCGCATCTCCCTCTTCCGGCAGAGGGCGATCGGCGCTAACACCCGGTTTGGGGAAACAACCGGACACCGGAACGGTGCCGCTCGGGAGGATGCCGGCTGACATGCAGCCCACGGCCGCCAACGATCTCGTCTCACCGGACCGGCGCGAGGAGGTTCTCGCCGCCGCCGCCGAGTGCTTCATGCGGCGCGGCTACGAGGCGACCTCGATGGACGACGTCGCCGACATGCTCGGCGCCACCAAGGGCCGCGTCTATCACCACTTTCGCTCCAAGCCGGAGCTCTTCTTCGAGGTCTTCCGGCGGGCGATCTTCATCCTCATCCGCGAGGCGGGC
Source organism: Rhizobiales bacterium Ga0077556 (assembly GCA_001464235.1). Classification (GTDB taxonomy): domain Bacteria; phylum Pseudomonadota; class Alphaproteobacteria; order Rhizobiales; family Phreatobacteraceae; genus Phreatobacter. The sequence continues at coordinate 2,044 of LNFH01000320.1, forward strand.
GTGCACGAGACCGGCCCCGGCACGGCAGCCGACCGGCTGCGGCGCATGTCGCGCGCCCACATCCTCTGCATGATGGAGACCCAGGCCTTCCAGCGGAACCTGACCCTCGGCGTCGACCTCTACCGCTTCGGCGAGACCAGCGAGGAGCACAAGGCGACGCTGGAGGACCTGATGAACCTCCGGCGCGGTTACGAGGACGCCTTCCGCCGCACCTTCGCGGCGGGGGCTGCCGACGGCTCCATGAAGGCGCTCGACCCCTCCCTCGCCATGCGCACCCTGCTCGGCGCCATCAACTGGGTTGCGGTCTGGTACTCGCCCCGCCCCGGCGAGACCCGCGCCCATCGCGAGACGCTAGCCGAGGAGATCGTCGCACAGGTGCTCGGCGGCTATCTGGCGTAAAGCGGCGGCTGCGGTGTTCCAGGCCCCACCCTCACCCTCCCCTCGCTGCCGCGAGGAGAGGGGGACTATGGCGTCCCATCTGTCCTGAACCCGTGGCGCCGGGCACGACGCTCTCCCATCTGACGGCGGGGCCAGGTGCGACCTGACTGTTGAGGTGCGAGGTCGAAGTCCCCCTCTCCTCGCGTCAGCGAGGGGAGGGTGCGGGTGGGGCCTTCACCCGCTCAGGCCTCCTCACGCCGCCTTCGACCGCGCCTCGCGCACCATCTGCACCAGCACCTTGTGCAGGTCCTCGCCGGTCGTCACCCGCCGGGGGAACAGCACCCGCGCCGTCCGGTCGCCGGCGACGAGGTCGAAACCTTCCGGGTCCGCGCCGGACATCTTCCACGGCCCCGGCTCCTCGCCCGCCAGCACCGTGGCGTAGACGGACACGGCGTCCGGATGGTCGGCGTTCATGTGGGCGATGGCGCCCGGCTCCGCGGCGATCAACCCCTCCGCATCGCTGACGTCGAGGAGCAGGTCGGCGCCGGCGATGTCGGCCGCGCGGGCGAAGCCGCCGTTGAGATGGCCGGCCGCGACGGTCATCCGCCAGATGCTGAAGTCGGGGAAGTCGATGTAGATCTGCGCCTTCGGGTTGCGGGCGAGGAAGCGCGCCTTCAGCCGCGTCACCTCCGCCTCGTCCGCGACCCGAGAGAAGGCGCCGAGAACCGTCAGGCGCGGATGGGCCAGCGGATCGCCCTTGCCGGTGCGGGCGAGCAGCACCGAGGCGCGCCCGTCCTGCTTCAGGTTGGCCGTGTGGCTCGACAGGTTGGAGATGAGGATCACCGGCGCGCCGTCCGTATCGGTCGCCACCGTCGTCAGCGTCGTCACGGGATGGCCGGTGTTGCGGTCGATCGTGCCGAGCGCGGCGGTGCGGATGGTCCTCAAGAGGTCCCTCGCCCATTCCAGCGGCTTGAAATCCGCCGGCTGCGGCGCGTTCTCGGGGATGTTGCCAGGCATGGCGCCCGGCTGCGACTTGGTATCCATGGCTGTCTCCTGGCGCGGCACCATGACGACGGGCCGGCGGGCGATCAAGAGCCCCGCCGCGCCGAGCTGCCGCCCTGCGCCCGACGCAGGACTTGACGCGGCGCGGAGCCTCGCCCATGCCTCGCATCGACCGGAAAGGCCCACCATGCCCCTGCGCCTCTCGACCAGCGCCGTCGATTTCGAATCCCGCTTCGCCGGCCTCCTCGCCATGAAACGCGAGGTGTCGGAGGAGGTGAACGACGTCGTCCGCGCCATCGGCCAGGACGTCGCGCAGCGCGGCGACGCAGCCCTCATCGAATACACCGCCAAGTTCGACAAGCTGATGCTGACCCCGGCGACCCTGCGCGTCACCGACGCGCAGATCGAGGCGGCGATCGCCGCCTGCGCCCCGGCGACGCTCGACGCCCTGCGCCTCGCCGCCGAGCGCATCCGCGCCTACCACGCCCGCCAGAAGCCGCAGGACGACCGCTTCACCGACGCCCTCGGCGTCGAGCTCGGCTATCGCTGGACCGCCATCGAGGCCGTCGGCCTCTACGTCCCCGGCGGCACCGCGGCCTATCCCTCTTCCGTGCTGATGAACGCCATTCCCGCCAAGGTCGCGGGCTGCCCGCGGGTGGTGATGGTGGTGCCGGCGCCGGGCGGCACGCTCAACCCGCTGGTGCTCGCGGCGGCCCGGCTCGCGGGGGTCGACGAGCTCTACCGCGTCGGCGGCGCCCAGGCGGTCTTCGCGCTGGCCCACGGCACCGAGACGATCCGTCCCGTCGCCAAGATCATGGGTCCCGGCAACGCCTATGTCGCCGCCGCCAAGCGACAGGTCTTCGGCAAGGTCGGCATCGACATGATCGCCGGCCCCTCCGAGGTTCTGGTCATCGCCGACGGCACCGCCAATCCCGACTGGATCGCCGCCGACCTCCTCGCCCAGGCCGAGCACGACACGGCGGCGCAGTCGCTCCTGATCACCGACGATCCGGGGCTCGCCGACGCCGTCGAGGCGGCGGTCGAGCGGCAGCTCGCCACCCTGCCCCGCGCCGAGATCGCCGCTGCGAGCTGGCGCGACTACGGCGCCGTCATCGAGGTGGAGCGGATCGAGGAGGCCGTGCCGCTGGCCGACCGCCTGGCGGCGGAGCATCTCGAGATCATCACCGCCGATGCCGAGGGCCTCGCCGCACAGATCCGCAATGCCGGCGCCATCTTCCTCGGCGGCCACACGCCCGAGGCCATCGGCGACTATGTCGGCGGCTCCAACCACGTGCTGCCGACGGCGCGCTCGGCCCGCTTCTCCTCCGGCCTCGGCGTGCTCGACTTCATGAAGCGCACGTCGCTGCTGAAGTGCGGCCCGGAGCAGCTGCGGGCGCTCGGCCCCGCGGCCATCGCCCTCGGCGAGGCGGAGGGGCTCGCCGCCCATGCCCGCTCCGTCTCCATCCGCCTCAATCTCGGCGGCTCCGACTGACCGTCATCGCGAGGAAAGGACCACCATGACCGATCGGGAGGCCAAGGACCGCAACGACCCGGTGATCATGGGCCGGCGCTTGGTGGCGGTCTCCATCGACGAGGCCTCGATCGGCCGTTCCTCCGCCGACATCGAGCACGAACGGGCGGTCGCCATCTACGACCTCATCGAGGAGAACAGCTTCTGCCCGGTCGGCGTGGAGACCGGCCCCTTCATGCTCCACATCTCGCTGGCCGAGGGCAAGCTGGTCCTCGACGTGAAGCATCAGGACGGCCGGCAGGTGGTGACGCACATCCTGTCGCTGACGCCGTTCCGGCGGATCGTGAAGGACTACTTCATGATCTGCGACAGCTATTACGACGCGATCCGCACCGCCACGCCGGCGCAGATCGAGACCATCGACATGGCCCGCCGCGGGCTCCACAACGAGGGGTCGGAGACCCTGCGCGAGCGGCTGAAGGACAAGCTCGATTTCGACTTCGACACCGCGCGGCGCCTGTTCACGCTGATCTCGGTCCTGCACTGGAAGGGCTGAGGTGGTCTCCGATCGGCGCAAGAACCCCCAGGCCGTGCTCTTCGCCTGCGGCATGAACCAGGTGCGTTCGCCCATGGCCGCCGCGATCATGCAGCACTTCCACGGCAGCCGCGTCTTCGTCGAGAGCGCCGGCCTCCACAAGGGCGAGCACGACCCCTTCGTCGACGCGGTGATGGCAAGACGAAGCCGAAGACGCTGGAGGAGCTGGAGGAGTGGGAGGGGCTGAACTTCGACCTGGTCGTGACCCTCGCCCCGGACGCCCACCACACCGCCCTCGACCTCACCCGCACCAACGACATGGAGGTCGAGTACTGGCCGACCCCCGACCCGACCCTGGCGCAGGGCTCGCGTGAGCAACGGCTCGACGCCTATCGCCAGGTGCGCGACATGCTGCTGCAGCGCATCCGCCAGCGGTTTACGCGATCGGCGATGGGCAACGAGTAGGCGGGTTTCGCATCGTTGGCGGCTGCCGCCGTTCACCCAACTGAATTCAGCCCCTCACCCCTGCCCTCTCCCCGCCTGCGGGGAGAGGGGGACCATGACCTCCAGCCCTCCGACCCAAGCGACCTGCCGGGCACGGCCGTTCAGGAGGCACCGCGACGCCGGCGCCCCCTCTCCTCGCTGGCGGGGAGAGGGTAAGGGTGAGGGGCAGATATCGCCCGAGCCCCGTCCTCCTCGCCAGCAACCCACGCGGCCCTCAAGACCGCATGCGCTCGCGGGCCTCGCTCCACAGCGTCCGCGTCAGGTCACCCGCTCCCATCTCGCGGCCGAGGGACGCGGCCTGGCCCGCCCACAGCGATGAGAAGTCGGCACTCCCCGCGGCTTCCGCCTTCGCCTTCAGCGGCATCAGTGCGCCGCCGGCCGTGGGAAAGGCCGGCGCGTCCGCCGAGAGGGGCCCCGCCTCCCGCATCAGCCGGTTGACGAGGCCGCGCGCCGGGCGGCCGGTGAAGAGATTGGTCAGCGCCGTGCCGTCGTCCTTGGCCTGGCGCAGCGCCTCGCGGTGCATCGGGGTGATGGTGGCTTCCGGCGTGAACAGATAGGCGGTGCCGACCTGAACCGCCGCCGCCCCCAGCGCCAAGGCCGCGACGATGCCGCGCCCGTCGGCGATGCCGCCCGCGGCGATCACCGGCACCTCCACCGCGTCGACCACCTGCGGCAGCAGCGCGAAGAGCCCCGGCTGGTTGGCGAGATCCTCGGTCAGGAAGATGCCGCGGTGGCCGCCGGCCTCATAGCCCTGGGCGACGATGGCGTCGGCCCCGTGGTCTTCCAGCCAGCGCGCCTCGTCGGCCGTGGTGGCGGAGGAGACGACCTTGGCGCCCGTCGCCTTGACGCGCTCGAGGAGCGGCGCGGCGGGAAGGCCGAAATGGAAGCTGACGACCTCCGGCCGGAACTCCTCGACGACGGCGCAGAAGGCCTCGTCGAAGGGCGCGCGGTTGGAGGCGGAAATGGGCGCCGCCGGGTCGATGCCGAGCTCGGCATAATAGGGCGCGAGCCGCGCCCGCCAGGCCGCCTCCCGCGCCGCATCGGGGGCGGGCGGCTTATGGCAGAAGAAGTTGAGGTTGATGGGCTTCGCCGTGCGCTGGCGGATCAGCGCGAGTTCGGTCCGCATGGCCTCGACGCTCAGAAGTGCGCCCGGCAGCGCGCCGAGGCCGCCCGCGTCCGACACCGCCACGGCCATGGCCGAGCCTTGAGCCCCCGCCATGGGCGCCTGGAGGATGGGCAGGTCGATGCCGAAGAGTGACTGGATCCGGCGGTCGTGGGCCATGGCGCGCCTCCATGCAATGGGGCGCAGACTTTAGTCGGTGACCGTGGCGGGAAAAGGGGGGACCTTCGGGGGACGGGTGGGGCGGTTGGACCGCACCACCATCGGAACGGCGACCGGGCAAGGCGCGCCCTCGGCCGTCATGGCCGGGCTTGGCCCGGCCATCCACGACTTGACCACAAGACCTTTCAAGACAAGTCGTGGATGCCCGGGACGAGCCCGGGCATGACGACGTGGTGGGGTCTGGTGCGTTCTCGCGCCGGCCCTTCAGGCTCTCACGGCCGCCAGCCGGTCTCCATCGGCACGTCGTCGTCGGGCGCTTGCG
>LNFH01000321.1 GCA_001464235.1 Rhizobiales bacterium Ga0077556
CGAACTGGGCGAAATAGGCCATCGGCGACATGGCGAGGCCGATGTCGTGCACCTTGCAGCCCGCCGCCATCAGCCCGGTGACCAGCGCCATCTTGATGGAGGCCGAATAGCCGCGGAAATCGTGGCCGACGACGATCTCGCGCGGAACGCCCATGCGGCCGATCAGCGTGCCGAGGCCCATGCCCACGGCCTGCACGCCCATCAGGTTCAGCTCCTCGCCGAAGAACCAGCGGGCGTCGTATTCGCGGAAGCCCGTCGGCTTCACCATCGGCAGGGATTCGTAGGCGGCCGTGTTGGGCTTCAAGCTGGCGAGCGGCTTGGGGAAGGAGGGGAGCCTCCGCCGGCCTTTTAACGCGAAGCCTCGACCCTTGCCATGGCGCCGGGCGTCAGGCGGCGTGCTCGGCGGGCGGGGCCTTGCCCACGGTCATGCGCACCTTGAGGAAGCGCATGGCCCGCTGGGCGTCGGCCGCGTTGATCGCCTCGTAGTCCTGTCGCGACACCGAGTGGCCTGCCTCGCCGCCGCGGCGCTTGCGCGCCCGCAGGGCGAGGGTCGTCTCCAGGTGAGCATAGGAAATGTCGAGCGCGCGGAAGGCGAGCACGATGGTGTTGATCTCGCCCGCCGCCATCTGCTGGAAGACGAAGTTGCGGTCGAAACGCAGGAAATGCGCGAGCACCTGCGACACGTCGAGCAGGCGGCCTCCGGCGAGGAGGGGACCGAGGCCGTCGTCGAGGGGCATGGTGCCGGCCTCGACGGCGGCGATGATCCGCTCGGTGCTGCTGATGTTGGCCTTGCGCTTGCGCAGCTCCTCGGCGATCAGCGCCTGGGCGCGGGCCCTGAGGCCTGCCACCGCGTCGGAGGCCTCGCCGCCCTCGGCCTCCGTCGCGACACGGGCGCAGATCAGGGCGTTGAGCTGGTCGACGACCGCGGGCGAGAGGTCGCCGCGGTCGGCGAGGGCGAGATTGAGTTCGTCGTCGTCCCGCGCGCGGGTGACGAGGTTGAGCATGCCCTTCTCGGAAAACTCGGCGCCGGCATTGCCGGAGACGGTACGCAGAACCGTGTTGCTGCCGCGGTCGATGAGCACGTCGGTGACCCGCGCGGTCAGGGTGGGGCGGGTGGCGATGGCTTGCAGATGCTCGTCGCTGCTCGCCTGGGCGAGGGCGACGATGTCGCCCTCGGTCAGCACGGGAGAGCGCGACAGGATGGGACTGGCGACGGCGATGTCGGCGTCGGAGGCGAGCGCCATGACGAGGCTGTGGGGCACACGCTCGCTGTCGGAGAGGACCGCGCTGACCTGCGGGCGCTGGTGCGGCTGCAGCTTGCGCATGACGGCGTTGGCGATCTCGGAGAACAGGTATTCCTCGGCCAGCGTCGGGCTGACGGTCCGGGACAGGTAGAGATCGGCCACCCCGCGCAGCAGCGCGAGGCGCTTCTCGCTGTCCTTCTCGATGCCCAGGCGTCCGAGCTGCTCGATGAAGGCATGGGTCTCGTGGGCTGACGTTGCAGGCATGTTCGCCCTTTCGGCGGCGTGCATCGCCGCGAGTGCGACGGTGTGGCGGTGGCGGCTGTCCAGGCGGACCGCAACGGAGACCCGTTGTCCGCAGCACTATAGACCCACAAATGTAACCAAATACCTGAGAGAAGCTGTGAAAAGCGGTGAAGCCCGCAATAATGGCCAAGCTGCCGCTCTGCTTTCACGCCGCGCGCTGGAGCGGCGGCGCGATGACGTGCTGCGACAGCGACCAGGGCGCCTCGTCGAGCGTCATGATGCGGATTTCCGCGACGCGGGCGAAGAGCTGGCGCACGTGGTCCTCGATGGCGACGAGGGCGCCGGTCTCGCTGCGCAGGGTGAGCCGGTCGGTCACCACCTCGAGCACACCGCCCTGCAGCCGGGCATAGATGACGGGCTCCTGCGCCATTGAGGTCCTCTCGTCGACCATGGCGCGTCACAGGCCTGCCTCTGGCATGGCCTCGCCGCGGCGGTCGCGCCGGTGGTGGGATCCAGGCACTTGCAGCCAGGCGCCGGTCGGGGCGGGCCTGCCCGTCTTCACCGGGCGTCGTGGCGACGCTCGTCGTAGATGACGCGAACGAGGTCGGCGGCGTTGCGGGCGCCGAGCTTTTCCATGATGCGGGCGCGGTGCACCTCGATGGTGCGCGGGCTGATGCCCAGGCTGCGCCCGGCCTCCTTGTTGGAGGCGCCGCGGACGAGTTCCTGCAGCACGTCGCGCTCGCGCGGGGTGAGCAGGCTCGCGCCCCCCGGGCCGAGGGCCGAGACGGGATCGGCCCGCTCCGCCGCGCGCCGCGCATGGCCGGCGATGGCCTGCCCCACGTTCCGCAGGATGCTCGCGGCGTCGATCGGCTTCTCCACGAGGTCCACGGCGCCCGCCCGGATCACCGCTACCGCCATGGGGATGTCGGCCTGGCCGGACATGGTCACCACCGGCCCCTCGAAGCGGCGCAGCGCGATCTGGCGCAGAACCTCGACGCCGCTGTCGCCCGGCAGGCAGACGTCGAGGAGAATGGCGTCGGGGTGGCGCTGCTGGAGCGCACCGAGCAGCGACGTCGCGTCGGAAAAGGCGGCGACGCGGTAACCGGCCTGCTCGAAGACGATGGACAGCCCCTCGCGCACCGCGACGTCGTCGTCCACGATGAAGAGGTCGCCGAAACCGTTCATGTCCGTCCGCATGACCGCATCCCCCCGCGGCTCGCTCGACCGTCGCGCCGGGCCCGTCCGGCCCGCCACAGGCGGAGTGTCCGTTGCGCAGGGGGAAGCCCCTATGCGGCGTATTGACGCAGGGTCAGGTCAGCGCCCGCCGCGGGCGACGACCCGCTCGCGGTAGAGGAGGTAGAGGCCGGAGGCGATGACGATGGCGGCGCCGGCGAGGGTGTTGGCGGCGGGGACCTGGGCGAAGACGAGCCAGCCGAGCGCCGTCATCCAGACGATCTGGGTGTAGATGAAGGGGGCGAGGATGCCGGGCGGCGCATAGCCGTGGGCGACGATCAGCAGCCAGTGACCGACGGCCCCGAAGGCGCCGATGGCGATCATGCCGGCGACGGCGGCAAGGCCCGGCGGCGTCGTCCAGATGAAGGGCACCAGCGCGGTGGCGACCGCCGCGCCGAAGGCGACGGAGTAGATCGAGGTCGTCGCGGCGGAATCGTGGCCCGCCAGCATGCGGGTGAGGATGTTGTAGAGTGCGTAGACGCAGGCGCCGACCAGCGACAGCAGCATGGCCCAGTGCAGCGAGCCGCTCCAGGGCTGGGTGACGACCAGCACCCCGAGGAATCCGACGATGACGGCGATCCAGCGGCGCCGGCCGATCCACTCGCCGAGGAAGGGGCCGGAGAGGATGGCGACGATGAAGGGCGTCGCGAACATGATCGAGACGGTCTGATCGAGTTGCAGATACTGCAGGGCGATGAAGTTGAAGGCGGTTGAGCCGAACAGCAGGGCCGACCGCACGGCCTGGATCCACGGGCGCCGGGTGACGAAGACGCCGGGATTGCGGATCGGATTGAAGATCACGAGGATCATCGCCAGGGCGGCGGTGTAGCGCGCCCAGACCACCTGCATGGGGTCCATCTGCGTGCCGAGCCATTTGGCGAGCGCGTCGAGACAGGCGAAGCAGGCGAGCGCCGCGCACATCAGCCCGATGCCCTTCAGGCGGGCGCGGGCGGCCGCGGCGCGTCCATCGGCCCCAGCGCTCCCCTGGGCAGTCTGCTCTTGCGGCGTCGTCTGCCCGTCCCGTGCCATGGGGGACCACTAGCCGATTTGCCCGGACGCCGGACCCACCCGCCCGCATGGGAGCCGTGCGGGGGCTGGCTCCATCTCCCGTGCGGCATATGGCCCGCGGGGGAAACGAAACTTCTCTTCCGTCACATCTGTCATGGTTTCGTCATGGGCCACGGGCTCTAGGATGACTTTCTCCGCATCTCCCCATCCGGAAGCCCCGCCATGACCGCGCGCCCCCACTCTCCGGTCGAAACCTCGCCCGTTCCCTTCGCCGAGGCGCTCGCCGTGTGGATCCGGGTCGGCCTCTTGTCGTTCGGCGGCGCCGCCGGCCAGATCGCCATGCTCCACACCATCATCGTGGAAGAGAAGAAGTGGCTCGACGAGAAGCGCTTCCTGCACGCGCTCAACTATTGCACGCTGCTGCCCGGTCCCGAGGCCCAGCAGCTCGCCACCTATATCGGCTGGTTGCTGCACGGGGTGCGCGGCGGGCTGACGGCGGGTCTGCTCTTCGTCCTGCCGGGGGCGCTGATCGTCCTCGCCCTGTCGATGCTCTACGTCACCGCCCGCGGCCTGCCGGTGGTCGACGGGATCTTCTTCGGCATCAAGGCGGCCGTGCTGGTCATCGTCGTGCAGGCGGTGATCAAGATGGCGAAGCGCGTCGGCGATGCGCCTGTGCTGAAGGCCATCATGGCGGGCTCGCTCCTCGCCATCCTGCTCTTCCAGGTCCCCTATCCCTTGATCGTTCTCGCGGCGGCGGCGCTCGGTGCGCTCCTGACACCGCCGCCCGACGAGGCGGCGCCGGTCGTGCCCGCGGCCCCCGGTCGCTACGCCGCGCTCCTCGGCAACACGCTCGTCTGGGGAGCGGTCTGGTGGGCGCCCGTCGCCGTGGCGGCTCTGCTGCTCGGCCCTGGCCACATCCTCACCCAGATCGGCACGTTCTTCTCGCAGCTCGCCGTCGTCACTTTCGGCGGCGCCTATGCCCTGCTCGTCTGGCTGGCCCAGGCGGCGGTGGAGCAGAAGGGCTGGGTCACCGCCGTCGAGATGGCGGACGGGCTCGGCCTCGCCGAGACCAAGCCCGGCCCGACCATCCTCGTCACGCAGTTCGTCGGCTTCCTCGCCGCGTTCCGGGCGCCCGATCCGTTCTCACCCATGACCGCGGCGATCCTCGGCGCGGCCATGACCACCTGGGTGACCTTCGCGCCGTCCTTCCTGTTCATCTTCGCCGGAGCCCCCTTTGTCGAGGACCTCCGGCACAACCGCCTGCTGGCCGGCGCGCTCAAGGGCATCACCGCGGCGGTGGTGGGGGTCATTCTCTACCTCGCCATCTGGTTCGCGCTGCACGTCTTCTTCGGTCAGGTCGGCAGCCTGTCGCTCGGCCCCATCAGGGTGCCGACGGTGACGCTCGCCGCTCTGGACTGGAAGGCCGCGGCTCTCGCCATCATCGCCTTCGTGCTCGCCTTCCGCGTCAGGCTCGGGCTCATCCCGCTGATCGGGGTGATGGCGGCTCTGGGCGTCGCGGTGAAGCTGACCTTGGGCTGAGCATGCCGACCGTCGGTGCCATGGTACGTTGACGACTGCTCTGCAGGCGTGAAGATCGACGGGAGAGGCCTTCCGGCCCGGTCGCGCGGGGATCGTCAACCGATAGCCGGCTGGGCCCGGTTCCGGATTTCCCGAGACCATGACTGCTGGGGGACATGCATGGAAACGGCAACACGGCGGGTCGCATTCATCACAGGCGGTGGCTCGGGGATCGGACGCGCCCTGGCCAGGGCCCTGGCCGCGCGCGGCACCGCGGTGTGTGTTGCCGACACCAACGAAGCGGCCGCGCAAGCCGCGGCGGGCGAGTGTGGTGCCGATGCGAGCAGCCTTGCGCTCGATGTCCGCGATGTCGACGCGGTGAAGAAACGTGTCGAGGACTTCGCCGCCAGGCACGGCCGCTTGGACTACATGTTCAACAATGCCGGCATCGGCCTGGCGGGGGAGGCGGATGAGATCCCTCTCGAGGGGTGGCAGCGCATCGTCGACGTCAACGTCTACGGCGTTCTCCATGGCGTGCTGGCGGCCTACCCGATCATGTGCGCCCAAGGGTTCGGCCATATCGTCAATACGGCGTCGCTGGCTGGATTGGGGCCGGCCCCCCTGTTCACGCCCTATGCCCTCACCAAACACGCGGTGGTGGGCCTGAGCACGAGCTTGCGCATCGAGGCCGCGGCGCGCGGCGTGAGGGTGAGCGTGGTGTGCCCTGCCGCTGTGGAAACACCGTTGCTGGATTCACAGAACCCCGGCGATCTCGGCATTGGCTGGGCCCCCGACGCGCGACGTTTCCTCACCGCGCTCGCCGGCCCGCCCTACCCTGTGGAGAGTTGCGCGAATGACATTCTCGTCGCGCTGGAGCGAAACAGGCCGGTGATCGTCCTGCCTGGCAGGGCGCGGCTCGCCTGGAGGCTCGGGCGCCTTTTTCCGGGCCTTGTGGAAAAGATAGGCTTGTCTGCCGTGGCGACCGAGCGGCGTTCGCGGCGCTAGGCGCGCAACCCCCCTGACAACCGAGGCCGCTGTGGCTCCGCCTGCGGGATCACGATCCGCCGGTGAAGGTCCGCGGAGCGGGGCTGACGACGCGCCCGCCGGCCTGGATGACCGCGAGGCCGCGCTGCGGCGTGCCGTCGGCGCGGAAGCGGAAGAGGCCATCGACGCCGTTGAAGCCGGAGGAATTGGTCAGGATCGTCTCGGAGAAGCGCTGCGAGCCCTGGGTGCGCACGAGGGCCGCGATGAGCGAGACCGAGTCGTAGGTGAGCGAGGCGATGCGGGCCGGGTCCTGCCCGAAGCGGGCGCGGTAACGCTCGGAGAAGGAGCGGAAGCCGGCCTCGTCGGGGGCGGCGTAGAGGGCGGTCGGCGCGGCGCGGGCGGCGGCCGTGTTGCCGACCCAGGGGCCAACGCCGAGAACCTGGACGCGGCGGGTGTCGATGCCGGCAGTCGACAGGGCCTGGATCGCCGCGCCGTCATAGGGGTCGGGCACGAAGATGGCGTCGATCTGGCCGGCGATGCCGGAGAGGCGCGATGCCGCGGCGCCGATGCCGCTGGCTTCCAGCGGGAACTTCTCGATGGCCACCACGCGTCCGCCCGCACGGCTGACCGCCTCCTGGAAGGCGCCCTGGACCACCTGGCCGAAGGCCGAGTCGGGGATGAAGGCGGCGTAGGAGCGCTTGCCCGCCTGGGTGGCGTGCTGGACGATGCGGTCCACGGTGTTCTGCGGCGTGAAGCTCATCAGATAGACGCCGCGGGTGGCGACGCTGGTGTCGGTGGAATAGGCGATCATGGGCTTGCCGGCGGGGCGGGCGACCGCCGCCGCGCCGCGGACGGACTCGGCGAGCAGCGGGCCGAGGATGAGTTCGGCGCCTTCCTGGATGGCGGCCTGGGCGGCCGCCTGGGCTCCGGCGGCGGTGCCGCCGTCGTCCTTGACGAGAATGGTGATGTCGGGACCCTGGAACTCGGCCACCGCCATCTCCGCCGCATTGCGCAGGACGGTGGCGGTGTTGCCGGCGGCGCCTCCCGCCGAGAGCGGCAGCAGCAGCGCCACCTTCACCGAGCCGGTGCCGATGGTGGAGCCGGGGGCCGCAGGCGCGGTCGGAGCAGGCCCCGGGCCCGCCGCCGGGCCGGCACCCTGGATGTTGGCGCCCGAACAGGCCGCGAGTGCCAGGGCCGCCGCGCCGACCAGGAGGCCGCGCAGGGTCGTGCCGTACGCGGTTTCACCGCGCCGTGTCGCCGCTTCCGCCATGTCCGATCGCCTCCACATGCCCTGAATGCCCCGCCCTGTGCATGGGAATAGCCGTGAGGGAGGGGCAAGGTCAAACCGCAAAGGCCCCTTTTGCGTGGCCTCAGGGCAACAGGAGCGGCGCGAGGCCGCCGCGCCGGGCATGGACGCGAGACGGGGCCAGCGCCTATGGTCGCCGAAAGAGAACAGCCATGACCGACATTCCCGCGCAGAAGCCGCCCGACCGGCACTACATCCTCGGCGGGACCCGCTTTCTCGCCCGCCCGCTGGAGCCGGGGCTGCATGTGGTGGCGACCCCGATCGGAAACCTGCGCGACATGACGGTGCGTGCGGTGGAGACGATGGCCGCGGCCTCGCTGGTCGCCTGCGAGGACAGCCGGGTCACCCGCCGGCTCGTCGACCATTTCGGACTGACCGCGAAACTCGTCCCCTATCACGAGCACAATGCCGCGGAGATGCGCCCGAAGCTCCTCGACCGCCTCGCCGCCGGCGAATCGGTGGCACTGGTCTCGGACGCGGGAACGCCGCTCGTCTCCGATCCCGGCTTCAAGCTGGTGGAGGCGGCGCGCGAGGCCGGCCACCGGGTCGTTCCCGTTCCCGGCCCCTCCGCCGTCATGGCGGCGCTGGTGGCGGCGGGCCTGCCGACCGACGCCTTCTTCTTCGCAGGCTTCCTGCCGCCGAAGACCACGGGACGGCGGACCCGGGCGCGGGCCATCGCCCAGGTGCCGGGCTCACTGGTCTTCTTCGAGACGGGGCCGCGGCTCGCCGCCTCCCTCGCCGATCTCGCGGCGGAGCTGGGTGATCGCGAGGCGGCGGTGTGCCGCGAGCTCACCAAGCTGCACGAGGAGGTGCGGCGCGGCACGCTCGCGACCCTCGCCGCCGCCTATGCCGGCGAGGCAGAGCCGAAGGGCGAGATCGTCGTCGTCGTCGGCCCGCCGGGCGAGGCGCCGGCGCCGGCGGAGACGGATATCGAGGCCATGCTGCGCACGGCGCTGGCCGAGAAGTCGGTGAAGGACGCCGCGGCGGCGGTGGCATCGGCCACCGGCCTTCCCCGGCGCGACCTCTACCAGCGGGCGCTGCTGCTGGCGAAGGAGGAGGGGTGAGGCGGGAGGCCGACCCGAAGCGTTCCGCCGCCTGGGGTCGCGGGCGCATCGCCGAGGCGGCCGCCCTCCTTCTGCTCCTCGCCAAGGGCTATCGCATCCTCGCCAGGCGCTGGCGCGGGCCCGGGGCGGAGATCGACATCGTGGCGCGGCGGGGCTCCACGGTGGTCTTCGTCGAGGTGAAGGCGCGCGGCTCGATCGACCTCGCCGTCGAGGCCCTGTCGGCGGCGCAGCGGCGGCGCATCACCCGCGCGGCCGAGATATTCCTCGCGCGGCATCCCCGCCATGCGGGCGGAGAGAGGCGCTACGACCTGATCCTGGTATCGCACGGCGGCTGGCCACGCCATATACAGGGGGCGTTCGACGCCGATGTCTGAAAGGAATGCCCCATGAGCCTCAAGGTCGCCGTCCAGACCGACCCGATGGAATCCATCAAGATCCGGGGCGATTCCGGCTTTGCCCTGATGCTGGAGGCGCAGCAGCGCGGACACGAGGTCTTCTACTACCACCCCGACAGCCTGGCGATGCGCGACGGGGTGCCCTCCGCCCTGGCCTATCCGCTGCAGGTGCGCGACGTAGAGGGCGACCACTTCACGCTCGGCGAGGGCGCGCGGGTCGGGCTCGACACCTTCGACGTGATCCTCATGCGGCAGGATCCGCCCTTCGACCTGCACTACATCACCGCGACGCATTTCCTCGAGCGCGTCCATCCGAAGACGCTGGTGGTGAACGACCCGACCAGCGTGCGCAACGCGCCGGAGAAGATCTTCGTCACCCGGTTCCCGCAGCTCATGCCGAAGACGCTGGTGACGCGCGACTTCGACGAGATCCGCGCCTTCCGGAAGGAGATGGGCGACATCGTCATGAAGCCGCTCTACGGCCACGGCGGCGCCGGCGTGTTCCGCATCCGCGAGGGGGACGAGAATTTCGGCTCCTTCCTCGACACCTTCGCCGCGCTGACGCGCGAGCCCTGGGTGATCCAGCACTATCTCCCCGCCGTGCGGGACGGCGACAAGCGCATCATCCTGGTCGACGGCGTCTTCGCCGGTGCCGTGAACCGCGTTCCGGCGGCCGACGACCTGCGCTCCAACATGGTGCGCGGCGGGGCGGCGGAGACGACGCAGCTCAGCGCGCGCGAGCGCGAGATCTGCGAGACCATCGGGCCGGATCTGAAGGCGCAGGGCATCATCCTCGCAGGCATCGACGTGATCGGCGGCAACCTCACCGAGATCAACGTGACCGCACCGACCGGCATCCGCGCCATTCGCCGGCTCGGCGGGCCGGACATCGCCGCGACCGTCTGGGAGGCGATCGAGCGGCGCCGCTGAGGGCGGCGGATCGACCCATGCAGCCAATTGCCACAACGACCCCGGACGGATCCGTGTGGCAGTCAGGGCCGTCGCGCGCCGCGGGGGCAGGCGCTCGAACGTCCGCATCGCCGACGGTGTCAGGCGACGTCGCGGAACGGGAAAGAGAGGGAGCTGCGGGCCGGATGGGGGCTGACAAGATCGAAATCGGGGCCGTCGCTCCTGGGGAGCACGCCCGATGAACCTCATCCTCGTGCCGCTCATCCCCCTTCTCGGGGCACTGCTGCCGCCTCTCGTCGCCCGCTCGGGGCGTGACACCGCGATGGCCGGGACCCTCGCCGTCACGCTCACGAGCCTCGTCCTGCTGCTGGTGGAGGCGCCGGCCGTCTATCGCGGCGAGACGGTGCTGGCCGGCACCGCCTGGGTGCCCGAGATCGGGCTTTCGTTCCGCTTCTTCGCCGATGGGCTCGGCCTGTTCTTCGCCACGATGATCCTCGCCATCGGCGCGCTGATCATCGTCTATGCCCGCTACTACCTTAGCCGGCAGGACTCCATCGGCCGCTTCTACGCCTACCTGCTGCTCTTCCAGGGCGCGATGGTCGGCATCGTCCTCTCCGACAACATCCTGCTGATGCTGATCTTCTGGGAGCTGACGAGCCTGTCGTCCTTCCTCCTGATCGGCTTCTGGAGCCATGCGGCGGCCGGCCGGCAGGGCGCCCGCATGGCGCTGGTGGTCACCGGCGGCGGCGGTCTCCTGCTCACCGCGGGCATGCTGGTGCTCGGCCATGTCGGCGGCTCCTACGAGCTCAGCGTGCTGCTGACGAAAGGTGAGGTGATCAAGGCCTCGCCGCTCTATCCCCTGATCCTCACGCTGGTGCTGGCCGGCGCCTTCACCAAGTCGGCGCAGTTCCCCTTCCATTTCTGGCTGCCGCACGCCATGGCCGCGCCGACGCCGGTCTCGGCCTATCTGCACTCGGCGACCATGGTGAAGGCCGGCGTCTTCCTGCTGGCCCGGCTCTGGCCGGTGCTCGCCGGCACGGAGCTGTGGGTGGCCATCGTCGCGCCCGTCGGCCTCGTCACCATGCTGGTGGGCGCCTGGATCGCCCTGTTCAAGGACGACCTGAAGGCGATCCTCGCCTATTCCACCGTCAGCCATCTCGGCCTGATGGTGATGCTGCTCGGCTTCGGCACGCCCTATGCCGCGGTCGCCTGCGTGTTCCACATCCTCAATCACGCGACCTTCAAGGCCGCCCTGTTCATGGCCGCCGGCATCGTCGACCACGAGGCCGGCACGCGCGACATCCGCCGGCTCGGCGGCCTCGCGAAACTGATGCCGGTGACGGCGGTGCTGGCCGGCATCGCCTCCGCCTCGATGGCCGGCCTGCCGCCGCTCAACGGCTTCCTGTCCAAGGAGATGATGCTGGAGGCGGCCGCGTCCGGTCCTCTCGGCGGCCTCGGCTGGCTCATTCCCGTCGGGGCGACGCTGGCGGCCCTCGTCTCGGTCGCCTATTCGGTGCGGCTCGCGGTCGGCACCTTCGCCGGCCCCGCGCGCCACGACTATCCGCACCATCCGCACGATCCCGGCGCCGGCATGTGGCTGCCGGTGGCGCTGCTCGTGGGGCTGGTCGTCGCCATCGGCCTCATGCCGGCGCTGATCGCCGGTCCGATCGTGGCGCGCACCGCCCAGGCGGTCATCGGCGGTGCGCCGCTGCCGTACTATTCACTGTCGCTCTGGCACGGGCTGACGCCGGCCCTGTTCATGAGCGTGGCGGCCGTGGCGGGCGGGCTCGTCGCCTTCCGCGGCCATGCGCTGCTGGCACGGTGGCGCGCCCCCTGGCCGCGGCCGGAGGCGAAGGCCCTGTTCGACACGGCCGTGGCGGCCACGGTCTTCGCGGCCCGCTGGTTCACCCGGCGCGCCAATGTCGAATCGCTGCCGCGCACCATCGCCATCGTCACGGTGTCGGTACTGATCGTCGCGCTTTGGGCCTTCGCGCGCGGCGAACACGGGGCCGGCGCACGCGCCATGATGCCGGTCCACCTCGTCGCGCTCGTCGCCTGGGCGGCGCTGATCGCGGCCTCGGCCGTGGTGGTGCTGAAGCACGGCAACCGGCTGCTGACGCTGATCCTCACCAGCGTGGTCGGCCTCATCGTCTCGCTCGCCTTCATCCAGTTCTCGGCGCCGGACCTGGCGCTGACCCAGATCTCGGTGGAGGTGGTCTCGACCATCCTGCTCCTGCTCGCCCTCAACCTCCTGCCGAAGACGACGCCGCCGGAGATGGAGACCCGCCGCAAGGTGCGGGACGGCGCCATCGCCGTGGCCGCGGGGGTGGGCGTCGCGGCCCTGGCGCTCGCCATCCTGACGCGCGACTTCACCACCATTTCCGACTACCACATCGCCCAGTCCAAGCCCGGCGGCGGCGGCACCAACGTGGTCAACGTCATCCTCGTCGACTTCCGCGGCTTCGACACCTTCGGCGAGATCATCGTGCTCGGCATCGCCGCGCTCGCCATCTTCGCGCTGCTCGACACCGCCCTGCGCGGGCCGGCGGCGCGCCGGCTCGACGCCATGCGGCAGGGCCTGGAATCGGCGGAGGCGCATCCGCTGATCCTGGTGGTGGCGACGCGCGCCCTGCTGCCGCTCGCCTTCACGGTGGGCGTGTTCATCTTCCTGCGCGGCCACAACCAGCCGGGCGGCGGCTTCATCGCCGGGCTCGTCGTCGCCATCGCCTACATCATGCAGTACATGGCGAGCGGTTATGCCTGGAGCCACCAGCGGGCGCGCTTCGACGCCCATACGCTGGTGGGGGCGGGCGTGGTGATCGCCGGCCTGACGGGTCTCGGCTCGCTCCTCTTCGGCCGGCCCTTCCTCACCAGTTCCTTCGGCTATTTCCACATTCCGTTGATCGGCGAGGTGGAACTCGCCACCGCCATGGCCTTCGACACCGGCGTGTTCCTCGCCGTGGTGGGAACGGTGCTGCTGGCGCTCGCCCAGATCTCGCGCATCGAGGCGCGCGCCGAGCGCAGCCCCGTGCCGGAGGGCCCGGCGGACATCAGGCTCCCGCGGGAGCGGGACGCCGCGACCGCCAAGAGGGAGGACTGATCCATGGAGGTGCTCGTCGCATCCGGCATCGGCCTCCTGACGGCCGTCGGCGTCTATCTCGTGCTCCGGCGCCAGACCTTTCCGGTGGTGATCGGCACGGTGTTCCTCTCCTACGCCGTGAACCTGTTCCTCTTCGCCACCGGCCGCCTGACGGTCAATCGCCCGCCGATCTATGCGAGCGGGGCCAGCGGCTATGCCGATCCACTGCCGCAGGCGCTGGTGCTCACCGCCATCGTCATCTCCTTCGGCATGACGGCGCTGGTCGTCGTGCTGGCGCTGCGCGGATTCCTCGAGACGGGCTCCGACTCGGTCGAGGGCGATCCGGCCGGCCCCGCCGATGGCGGCGACGATGCGACCGTGACCACCGACCAGGCGCGGCCATGATGCAGGCAGCCATGACCCACTGGATCGTCGTTCCCCTGGTGCTGCCGGCCGTGGTGGCGCCGCTCCTGATCCTCGCCAGCCGCCACAATCTCGCGGCCCAGCGCGTCGTCTCCATCGCCGCGGCGACCGCCCTGCTGGCGGTGGCCATCGGCCTCTACGCGCTGGCGCAGGACGGGGTCGTGCGCCCCTATCTCGTCGGCGCCTGGCCGGCGCCCTACGGCATCGTGCTGATTCTGGACCGGCTCTCGGCGACGATGGTGCTTCTCTTCGCCGTGCTGTCGCTCGCCATCGTCGTCTACGCCACCGCGGGATGGGACCTGCGCGGCCGGCATTTCCATCCGCTGTTCCAGTTCCAGGTGCTCGGCGTCAACGGCGCCTTCCTGACCGGCGACGTGTTCAACCTCTTCGTCTTCTTCGAGGTGATGCTGATCGCCTCCTACGGGCTGATGCTGCACGGCGGCGGCGCGCGTCGCCTGAGGGCCGGCTTCCGCTATGTGACGGTGAACCTGATCGGCTCGACGCTCTTCCTCTTCGCCGTGGGCACCATCTACGCCGTCACCGGCACGCTCAACATGGCGGATCTCGCCCGCAAGGTGGCGACGGTGGCGGCAGGGGACACGGCGCTGCTCGGCGTCGGCGCCGTGATGCTGTTCCTCGTCTTCGCGCTGAAGGCGTCGGTCGCCCCGCTCCACGGCTGGCTTCCCACCGCCTATGCGGCGGCACCGGGACTTTCGGCGGCGCTGTTCATGATCATGACCAAGGTCGGCGCCTACACCATCCTGCGCGTCTACACGCTGATCTTCGGTGCCGATGCGGGGGCGCTCGCGGGCATCGTCACGCCCTGGATGCTGCCCGCGGCGCTGGCCACCCTCGCGGTCGGGGCCATCGGCATGCTGGCGGCGCGCAGCCTCCTCGGCCTCGCCTGTTTCGCGGTGGTCTGGTCCATGGGCTCGCTGCTCGTCGCCTTCGGCCTGTTCGACGCCGGAGGCATCGGCTCGGGCCTCTACTACGTGCTGCATTCCACTCTGGCGGGAGCCGCCCTGTTCCTCCTCGTCGACATCCTGGTTCCGCAGCGCGGCCGGGCGGAGGACCGGCTGGTGCCGGCGCCGCTCCCCCATCCCGCCCTCCTCGGCGGCCTGTTCTTCGCCGCGGCCATCGCGATCGCCGGGCTGCCGCCGCTGTCGGGCTTCCTCGGCAAGCTGATGATCATGGAGGCGAGCCGGGGCAGCGACGCCGCGGTCTGGATCTGGGGCACGATCCTGGCGACGAGCCTCGTCGCGATCCTCGCCTTCGCCCGCGCCGGCAGCGCGGTGTTCTGGAAGCCGGCGAAGGGGGTGGACGCGCCGGCAGCCGAGGCGGTGGCTCATCCGGCATTGGGCCCGGATCCGGTCGCGGCGCACTCCGCGACGGGGCAAGGCGGGGCAGGTCCGACGCCGGCCGGCGGCGGACGGGGTCCTGCTCCCACCCACGCCCACGCGGCGGTGGGCGCCGCGGCGGTGGCCGGCATCCCGGCCTCGCCCGCAAGGCCGCCGGCCCATGGCGCAGGGCCTGCCGCCGGCTTCAAGGCCGCAGGCGCGCCGGCCGTCGCACCGCCACGGCTCCAGCCCGTGCCGGTCGCGGTCTTCGTCCTCGTCCTCGGCGCCACCGTGGCGCTGACCGCCTTCGCCGGGCCCGTGCGCCGCGAGATGGGCCTGACGGCGGCGCAGATCCTGGACACCAGCGCCTATGTGCGGGCCGTGCTCGGCCCCGAGGCTTCCGCCGCCGTGGGGAGGCCGTGATGGGCATGCGCCTTCTGCCGCAACCGGTCCTCACCCTCGTCATCGCCGCCGTCTGGATGGCCCTCGCCAACAGCGTGTCGCTCGGCAACGCGGTCCTCGGCCTCGCACTCGGCCTCGCGGTCCCGCTGCTGACCCAGGCCTACTGGCCGGACCGGCCGCGCTTCCGCAACCCCTGGCGGATCGCAGATTTCGCCCTGGTGGTGCTCTGGGACATCATCGTCTCGAACATCCAGGTGGCCCGTCTCATCCTGTTCCGCCGGGGCGACAGCCTGCGCTCGCAGTTCGTCCGCGTGCCGCTCGACCTGACCAACGCGGAGGCCATCACCATCCTCGCCGGCACCATCACGATGACGCCGGGGACCGTGAGCGCCGACCTCTCCGCCGACGGCACGGCGATCCTCGTCCACTGCCTAGAGACCGACGACCCCGAAGCCACCGTCACCGCCATCAAGCAGCGCTATGAAAGGCGCCTCATGGAGATCTTCGCATGATCGCGACGGCCTGTCTGATCGCCCTGGCGGCGATATCCCTCGCCCTCCTCCTCAACCTCTACCGTCTGGCGGTGGGGCCCCACGCGCTCGACCGGGTGCTGGCGCTCGATACCATGGTCATCAACGCCATCGGCCTCATCGTCGTCCTCGGCATCTGGTTCGGCGTCACCATCTTCTTCGAGGCCGCCCTGCTCTTCGCCATGGTCGGCTTCCTGTCGACGGTAGCCTTCTGCAAATATCTCCTGCGCGGCAACGTGATCGAGTGAGGCGGACATGACAGCCTGGATCGTCGACGTCGGCGTCACCGTGCTCCTGCTGACGGGCAGCTTCTTCCTGCTCGTGGGCTCGTTCGGCCTCGCCAAGCTGCCCGACATGATGCGGCGGCTGCACGCGCCCACCAAGGCGACGACACTCGGCATCGGCGCGCTTCTCATCGCCTCGATGGCCTATTTCACCTTCTCGCTCGGCATTCCCTCCTTCCACGAACTGCTCATCACGGTCTTCCTGTTCATCACCGCGCCGGTCACCGCCCACATGATCGCCAAGGCCCATCTCCTGCGCGACCCGGAGCTGCGGCCGCGCCTCCCCGACGTCCAGGCGAACGGCGGATGGGCGACGCTCGGACGGTCCCCGCAAGACACCCAGCGCGGCGGCCCGTGAGCATCCGGGATGCTTGCCGGGTCGCTGCGGGAGCCGGCGCACCGGACTGCTGACCACATTGACTTCTGGCGAACAAAAAGGAAACATCCGTACGTTCCCGGATTGTTCCCGGGGC
The DNA here is from genome assembly GCA_001464235.1 of Rhizobiales bacterium Ga0077556. Taxonomy (GTDB): domain Bacteria; phylum Pseudomonadota; class Alphaproteobacteria; order Rhizobiales; family Phreatobacteraceae; genus Phreatobacter. The sequence continues at coordinate 16,433 of LNFH01000321.1, forward strand.
AGATCGGTGCAGGATGGCCATGGGGGTGCGCCATGGTGCAACGTGTCGCGACGGTCGCTTTCGAGGGCATCGAGGCCAAGCCGGTGGACGTGCAGGTCCATGTCCTGGCCGGCCAGATCGTCTTCAACATCGTCGGGCTGCCCGACAAGGCGGTGAGCGAGGCGCGCGAGCGTGTGCGGTCGGCCCTGGTGGCCTCGGGCCTGGCCCTGCCGGGCAAGAGGATCACCGTCAATCTGGCGCCGGCCGACCTGCCCAAGGAGGGCTCCCACTTCGACCTGCCCATCGCCCTCGGCCTGATGGCGGCCATCGGCGCCATTCCGCCCGACGCCCTCGGAGGCTTCGTCGTCCTGGGCGAACTCGCGCTCGACGGGCGCATCACGCCGGTGGCCGGTGTGCTGCCCGCCGCCATGGCGGCCAATGCCATGGGGCTCGGCATCATCTGCCCGGCGGCCTGCGGCCCGGAGGCGGCCTGGGCGGGCGAGGACGTCGAGGTGCTGGCGCCGGACAACCTCGTCCAGCTCGCCAACCACTTCCGCGGCACCCAGGTCCTGTCGCGGCCGCAGCCGGGCATCCGGACGGTGGACGCGCCGCTCGCCGACCTGCGCGACATCAAGGGCCAGGAGAGCGCCAAGCGCGCCCTCGAGATCGCCGCCGCGGGCGGCCACGCGCTGCTGATGAACGGGCCACCGGGATCGGGCAAGTCCATGCTCGCCAGCCGCATGCCCTCCATCCTGCCGCCGCTCACCGCCGCCGAGCTCCTCGAGGTCTCGATGATCCATTCGGTGGCGGGCGAGCTGGAGGGCGGTCAGCTGACGACGCGGCGGCCCTTCCGCAACCCCCATCATTCCGCCTCCATGGCCGCGCTCATCGGCGGCGGCCTGCGGGTGAGGCCGGGCGAGGTGTCGCTCGCCCATCACGGCGTGCTGTTCCTCGACGAGCTGCCGGAATTCCAGCCCCACGTGCTCGACGGGCTGCGGCAACCCATCGAATCCGGCGAGGCGGTGATCGCGAGGGCCAACCAGCGGGTGAGCTTTCCGGCCCGCTTCCAGCTGGTGGCGGCCATGAACCCGTGTCGCTGCGGCAGGGCGACCGAGCCCGGCTTCGCCTGCCCCCGCATGCCCAACGCGCGCTGCATGGCCGACTATCAGGCGAAGATCTCCGGCCCCCTCATCGACCGCATGGACATGGTGATCGAAGTTCCCGCCGTATCCGCCGCTGATCTCATCCTGCCGGCGCCCGCGGAGGGCAGCAACGAGATCGGCCTCAGGGTCGCCGCGGCCCGCCGCATCCAGGCGCGTCGCTACGAGAGCCGCGGCGTGCCCGTCAGGCTCAACGCGCATGCACCTCCCGCCGTCCTCGACGAGGTGGCGGCCCCCGATACGGCCGGGCTCGCGCTGCTCCGTGACGCGGCGGAGGCGCTCCGCCTGACGGCGCGCGGCTATCACCGGGTGCTGAAGCTCGCCCGCACCATCGCCGACCTCGACGGGACCGCAACGGTCGGGCGCGTCCATCTGGCCGAAGCCATCAGCTATCGCGGGGCATCGGATGCGGTGCGCGTGGCGGCCTGAGCGGGGCTTGCGCGGCCCGGCGGCCGTCGCCGCCCCGCCCCGGACCGGCGGATCCCGATCCGCGGCGGCCTGGGCCGTCCGGGGACGCCGCCGCGTCTCGCGGGCCGCGGGGCGCTCCGTGGGGCGGGGTCCCGCACGGGGGCCGGTAACGCCCCGTCAACCCTGTCTGCCTACAGTCGCTCCCGCTTGGCCGGGTCGCGCGTGGAGAGTCGCCGTGGATGCTTTCGCCCTCGTCGCCGGCGGTGCGGCAGCGCTCGGCGTGGCCTGCGTCGCGGCACTTCTCCACCTGCTTCACGGCCGCCGCGCGCTGCTGCGCAAGTCGGCGGCGCTCGAAGACATCGTCGAGACCCTGACCGACCGCGTCTTCGAACTCGCCGAGAGCGAGGAGCGCCACCGCGGTCTCATCGACGCGCAGGGCGACCTCATCGTGCGGCGCGACGGAGCGGGCCTGATCACCTTCGCCAACCGCGCCTTCGGCGAACTCGTCGGGCTTCCGGCGGCGGACCTGGTCGGCCGCAGCCACGCGCCGCTGGTGCTCGACCGGTCGGAGGAGCGCCGCGAGCCGGACGGTTCGCGCAGCACCGACGAGCTCATCGCGACGCCCTCGGGCCGGCGCTGGATCGCCTGGCGCCATCATCCCGTCCTCGACGGCGAGGGGCGGGCCGACGAGATGCAGTCGGTCGGCCGCGACATCACCGACCGCAAGGCGGCGGAGGCGGCACTCGCCTCCTCCCGGGCACGTGCGGAGAGCGCCAACGAGGCCAAGTCACGCTTCCTGGCGACCGTCAGCCACGAGATCCGCACGCCGCTCAACGGCATCATGGGCATGGCGGACCTGCTGCTCGACACCCGCCTGTCGCCCGACCAGCGGACCTATGCCGAGGCGGTGAAGAGCTCCGGCGAGGCGCTGCTCGCGCTGATCGACGAGATCCTCGACTTCTCCAAGATCGAGGCCGGTCGCCTCGATCTCGACACGGCGCCCTTCGACCTCCTGCCGATCATCGAGGGCGCGGCGGAACTGCTCGGCCCGAGGGCCCAGGCGAAGGGCCTCGACGTCGCGACATCGGTCGCGCCCGACGTGCCCGGGCGGCTCATGGGTGACGCGACGCGGCTGCGGCAGGTCCTGCTCAACCTCGCGGGCAACGCGGTGAAGTTCACCGAGACGGGCGGCGTCACCATCGCCGCTGCGCGCGACGGCGATCATCTCGTGCTGAACGTCACCGATACCGGCCCCGGCATAGCGCCCGCCGACGTGGAGCGGATCTTCGGCGAGTTCGAGCAGGGCGAAACCACCTTCGCCCGCCGCCATGCCGGCACCGGCCTCGGCCTCGCCATCTCGCGCCGCATCGTCGCGCTGATGGGCGGCACGCTGCAGGTGACCACGGCGCCGGGCGCCGGCGCCACCTTCACCGTACGGCTGCCGATGACGATCGCAGCGGGGCCGGCCGAGCCGGACGAACGCCTCACCGGCCTGTCGGTCCTCGTCGTCTCGCCCTCGCCGATCGAGCGGGAGGCGCTGACGCGCCGGCTGGCGGCCCGCGGCGCCGGGGCGGCGGCCTGCACCGGGCCCGGAGACATTCCCGCCGAAGCCGGGTGGGACACGGCGATCATCGACCACCGGCTGGGTGCCGACGGGGTCGCCGACGCCCTCGCGGCGCTCGCGGGCCGGGCCCGCCGCACGGTTCTCCTGGTGCGCCCGGCGGAGCGGTCGGCCATCGCCGGCTGGCGCGAGCGCGGCATCGGCGGCTGGCTGGTCTCTCCCGTCCGCGAGGCGTCCCTGGTGATGCAGATGCGGGCCAAGGGCGAGGGGGCGAGCGAAGACCCCGCCGAGGAGAGCGCAGGGAGCGGGCGCGAGGCGAAGCGCGCGGCCGGTCCGGCGCTCACCGTCCTGATCGCCGAGGACAATGCCATCAACGCGCTGCTCTGTCGCAAGCTCGTGGAGAAGCTCGGGCACCGGCCGGTCTGGGTCACGGACGGCCGTGCCGCAGCCGCGACCGCGCTCGACCCGGAGGCCCGGATCGACCTCGTGCTGATGGACATGCAGATGCCGGACTGCGACGGGCTCTCGGCGGCGAAGATGATCCGGGCCGGCGAGGGCGAGGGCCGGCGCCTGCCGATCATCGCGCTGACCGCGAACGCCTTCCCCGAGGACCGCGCGGCGGCCATCGCGGCCGGCATGGATTCGTTCCTGACCAAGCCGCTCGATCGCGACCGCCTCGCCGAGGCGCTCGACCGCTACGTCGCGGTCACCACACCAGACCGCGGGCCCGCAGTGCGTCGGAAAGCGAAAGCGCGTCGGTGAAGAGCACCGCGTCCATGCCGAAGGCGCGGGCCGCCTCGACGTTGCGCGGGGCGTCGTCGATGAAGATGCAGTCACCGGGCGCGAGGGCGTAGCGCTCGCAGAGGATCGCGTAGATCCGCGGATCGGGCTTGTTGATGCCGACATCGGCCGAGAGGACGAGGCCGGAGAACTGCCCGAGGAAGGGGTGGGCGGGCAGCGTCCTGTCGAAGAGTTCCCGCGAGAAGTTGGAGATGCCGAAGACGGGTCCGCCCGCCGCCAGCCCCTCGAAGATGGCGCGGGTGCCCGGCACTTCGCCGGGCACCGCCTTCAGCCAGTCGTCATAGAAGGACGCGAAGACGGGAGCATGCCCGGGAAACCGCGCCGCGTGGTCGGCGACGGCCTCCGCGACCGGTCGGCCCGCGTCCTGGCGCGCGTGCCAGTCCATGAAGCCGACCTCGGCCATGAAGGCCTCCAACGCCGCGGCGTCGGCGAAATGCCGTTGCAGCGCCCTCTTCGGCTCCCATCGCAGAAGAACCTGTCCGATGTCGAAGACGGGAACCGGCGAGAAACGGGACATGGAAGATATCCGCAGCGAGGAAAGAGACGGCCGTGTAACAGTTGAGTCGCGCTATAATGCGCCATCAGTAACGAACTGATAACGCGCAAACCCGACAATCCCTGATGCATGACGTAGGGTCCGCATGAATGGCCGGCACCAAGAGAACGACGCGGAGCCACGGCAGGAAGCCGAAAACCGCATCTTCCGCACGCCAAGCCGGCCTGCTGAAGCGGGCCATGGCGATTGCGCGCATGGGCTACTGGCGATCGGGCCTGCCCGGCAGCGGCACGATCTGGATCTCGCCTGAACTGGCGGCGATGTACGGCCTCGCCACGAAGGAGGGGATGACCTCCCTCGCCGAGATCCGCGCGCGCTTTCTCGGCACGGCCGCGGATGAGCTGAAGCGCGGGCTCGACCGCTGCTGGAGCGATGGCACGGCCTACACGGTGCAGGCGCAGTATCGGCACCCCGAGGGGCATGTGGTGGATTTCGCCGTGCACGGCGAGGCGGAACGCGACGAGGCGGGCGTCATCACCGGCATCTCGGGCATCGTGCGCGACATCAGCGAGGAGCAGGCGGCGCTGCGTTCGGTCTCCGCGAGCGAGCAGCGGCTCGCCGACTTCGTCAGCACGGCCTCCGACTGGTGCTGGCAGACCGGCCCCGACCACCGTTTCCTCGCCCTGCCGCTGCCGGGCGAGCGCAACGCGGCCATCCGTGCCATCGCGGCGGGCGGGGTCGCCCGCTGGGAGCTGCCGATCGTGCCCGAGCAGCGCGAGGCCATGGCGCGCCATCGCGCCGACATGGAAAACCATCGTCCATTTCGCGACTTCATCTACACGGTGATCGAGCCCGGCGGTGACCAGGCGACGATCCGTTCCAGCGGCAAGCCCGTCTTCGACGAGAACGGGGTCTTCCAGGGCTATCGCGGCACGGCGAGCAACGTCACGGACCAGCGGATCACGCAAGATCTGCTCGTCCGCCGCACCGCGGCCCTCGCCGAGGCGCACCGCCTCGGCCGGATGGGTTCCTGGCACTACCGGCTCGGCGACGCCAACGTGGTCTGGAGCGAGGAGCTCTACGCGCTGACCGGCTACGATCCGGCGAGCCTCGACCTGAGCGTCGCGGGCATCCTCTCCCATTTCGATCGGGCCGACGCCGACAAGCTGGTGGCGCTGCAGAAGGAGGTCGTCCGCACCGGCGGCGCGGCAACCGCCGACCTCCGGTTCCGCTGTGCCGACGGGCGGGTGGGAGACTTTGCGCTCAACTGCAAGGCCGAGATGGTGGACGGCCGGGTCGTCGGTCTCATCGGGACGGTCCAGGATATCGGCGAGCGCAAGCTGGCGCAGCGACAGCTGGAGGAGCTCGCCTTCACCGATTCGCTCACGGGCCTGGCCAACCGCACCCAGTTCAAACGGTCGCTCACCAGCATGGTCGGGCGCGCGCTGCTGGAAGAGCAGTTCGGGGCCCTGCTGCTGATCGACCTCGACCGCTTCAAGGAGGTGAACGATTCGCTCGGCCACGCCGCCGGTGACGAATTGCTGTGCCGGGTCGCGGGCCTGCTGCGCCAGGCGCTGGGCGCCGAAGCCTTCATCGCCCGGCTCAGCGGCGACGAATTCGCCGTGCTGATCGAGCGGCAGGGCGTCCATGACGATATGCGGGAATTGGCGGAGCAGCTCATCGCGCTGATCTCCGGGCCCATCGACCTCGCCAATGGCGAAGCCTTCGTCGGTGCCACCATCGGCATCGCCAAGCTGCCGGAGGACGCGGCGACGACCGAACTGGCGATGCGCCACGCCGACCTCGCTCTCTGCATGGCGAAGGAATCGGGCCGCGGGCGCTGCATGGTCTTCGAGCCCGCCTATGCGGAGGCGGTGGAGCAGCGGCTGCTCCTGGCGCGCGACCTGCGGCACGCCATCGAAGAGAACGAAATCCACGCGCACTACCAGCCGCAGGTCGACCTCAACACCGGCCGCGTGGTCGGCTTCGAGGCGCTGCTGCGCTGGACGCACCGGGAGCGGGGCCCCATCCCGCCGGGCGTCTTCATTCCGGTCGCCGAAAGCTCGGGCATCATCGTCGACCTCGGACTCTGGGTGCTGCGCGAGGCCTGCCGGCAGGGCCGGGCCTGGCTCGACCAGGGGCTGCCGCCCCGCACCATCGCGGTCAACGTCTCGCCGGCGCAGTTCTGGAACATGGATTTCGAGACGGCGGTGTCCGCCGTGCTCGCCGAAACCGGACTGCCGCCCAACCTGCTGTGTCTGGAACTGACGGAAAGCCTGTTCGTCGACCAGAGCGAGCATCAGATCAGCCGGACGCTGGGCGCGCTGGCCGCCCTCGGGGTGCGGCTGGCGCTCGACGACTTCGGCTCGGGCTATTCCTCGCTCGGCTATCTCACGCGCCTGCCCTTCGACCGCCTGAAGGTCGACAGGTCGTTCGTCGACGGGGTCTCCACCCAACCGGAGAAGCGCAAGCTCCTCGGCGGCATCATCGCCCTGTCACGCGGCCTCGGCATGTCCGTCGTCGCCGAGGGCGCCGAGCGCCCGGCCGAGATCAACGTGCTGCGCGAGCTCGGCTGCGACGTCGTCCAGGGCTATGTCTATTCGCGGCCGGTCCCGCCCGAAAAGGCGCCGGCCGTCGCCGATGCGATCGAGCGATCGCCGCTGGTGGAATGGCATCGACGCCACACACGGCTGGAGCGGGCGACGCCGGCCTTCGCCGGATATATGGGCTGAGGAGCGGCCCGGGCCGCCCATCGCAGGCCGGCGGCACGGGACCGCCCTCGACGGCGTGTGCGGGCGTGTCCTTGCGGTCCGGTGGTGGCCGTGCCGCCCGGTGCCGGGCGGGGAGCTGGCGGGGTCGTCCCTGCCAACGGCAGAGAGCCTTTGATTACCATTTCTTCAGCGCTTTTGCGTTACGTAGCGTGAAGCAATCATGCTGCCAGCCTGTTCGGGATCCTGACCCTGTCGAGCGCCGCATCCCATCGTCTGCGACCGACCGTTGCGGAGGCCCCCGAGGGGCCCGCGCTGCCGCCCTCGCTGCTGGCGAGCCGGGCCATGGCGATCGCCCGGATGGGCTACTGGGTGTCCGAGGTGAGCGATCCGACCACCTTCTGGGTATCGGCGGAGCTTGCCGCCCTGATGGACGTGCCAGCCGGTTTCGGCCTCGTCGCGAAGGTTCGCGATCGCTATCATGGGGACGGCGCCGCGCGGGTCGCCCAAGCCTTCCAGCGCTGCCTGTCGGACGGCACTCCCTATGCCGAGGACGTGGCCTACCGCCTGCCCGACGGGCGTGACCTCTCCCTTCGCATCCACGGCGAGGCCGAGCGCGACGGATCAGGGGCCATCGTACGCGTCATCGGCATCGTCACCGACGAGACCCGCGAAACCCAGGCGCTGAAGCAGGTCGCCAGTTCGGAACAGACGCTGGCGGATTTTCTCGACACCGCGACGGACTGGTGCTGGCAGACCGATGCCGAGCACCGCTTCGAGCGGTTCGATGCAGGCAGCACGACACGGTCGATCGACGTCCGCCTCGTCCTCGGGAAGCGGCGCTGGGACCTCGACGTGCCGGATTCGGCGCGGGATGAACTGGAGGCCCTGCGGAGGGAGATGGAGGCCCACAGGCCCTTCCGCAATCTCGACTACACCGTCAATACCCGGGCGGGACCCCGCCGCGTCCGTACCAGCGGCAAGCCGATGTTCGACGCGCAGGGGACCTTCCTCGGCTACCGGGGCACGACCGCCGACATCACCGAACTGCGCGAGACCGAGCGGCTGCTGCTGAAGCGGTCGGCCGCCCTCGCGGAGGCCCACCGTCTCGGCCGCATGGGGTCATGGTCCTATCTGCTGGGCGACGACACCCTGACCTGGAGCGACGAACTCTTCTCGGTCACCGGATTCGACCCGGCGACCTTCGACAGTTCCAACGAGGCCGTGCTCGCGCTGTTCATGCCGGAGGACCAGCAGAGGCTGCTGGACGTGCAGCGGGCGGTGCTGAGGGAGGGGGGCATGCGCAGCTGCGACGTCCGCCTCTGCTGCCCCGACGGCCGCATCCGCGACTTCGCCGTGACCTGCAAGAGCGAGGAGGTCGGCGGCAAGGTGGTCGGCTTCGTCGGGACCGTGCAGGACGTCACCGAACGCAAGCAGGCGCAGCGGCAGCTCGAGGAGCTCGCCTATGCGGATTCCCTGACCGGCCTCGCCAACCGCGCCATGTTCAAGCAGTCGCTGACCAAAGCCATCGGCAGCGCCCTGCTCGAAGGCGGGTTCGCGACGCTCTACCTGGTCGATCTCGACCGGTTCAAGGAGGTCAACGACGCGTTTGGCCACGCCGCGGGCGACGAGCTTCTCTGTCGTGTCGCCGCCATCCTGCGCCGGGAGTTCGGCGACGCCGCCCTGATCGCGCGGCTGGGGGGCGACGAGTTCGCCGTGCTGATCGAGCGCACCCACCAGCACGAGGATGTCCGGCACATCGCCGACGACCTGATCCAGGCGCTGTCCGGGCCGATCGACCTGTCGAGCGGCGAGGCCTTCGTCGGCGCCACGGTGGGCGTCGCCCTGCTGCCGGAGCACGCGACCTCGACGGACCAGGCCATGCGCCATGCCGACCTGGCGCTCTACATGGGCAAGGAAGCCGGCCGCGGTCGCTCCATGCTGTTCGAGGCGGCCTTCGCCGAAGCGGTGGAGCAGCGTCTGCTGCTGGCCCGCGACCTGCGCCACGCCATCGAGGAACAGGAACTGCACGCCGTCTACCAGCCGCAGGTGTGCATCCGCTCGGGCAAGGTCGTCGGCTTCGAGGCGCTGCTGCGCTGGACCCACCGGGAGCGCGGCCCCATCTCGCCGGCCATGTTCATCCCCGTGGCGGAGAACTCCGGCATCATCGTCGACCTCGGCCTGTGGATCCTGCGCGAGGCCTGCAGCCAGGCGAAGGCCTGGCTCGACCAGGGCCTGCCGCGGCGCGCCATGTCGGTCAACGTCTCGCCGGCCCAGTTCTGGGCCATGGACTTCGAGGCGGCCGTCGCGGACGTGCTGGCCGAGACCGGCCTGCCGCCGGAGCTGCTCTGCCTCGAACTGACGGAGAGCCTCTTCGTCGACCAGAGCGAGGACCGGGTCAGCCGGACGCTCGCGTCGCTGTCGCGGCTCGGGATCAAGCTCGCCCTCGACGATTTCGGGTCGGGCTATTCCTCGCTCGGCTACCTGACGCGGCTGCCGTTCCACCGGCTGAAGGTCGACCGCTCCTTCGTCGACGGCATCGCCGCCGACCCCGCCAAGCGCAAGCTGCTGGCCGGCATCATCGCCCTCTCGCGCGGCCTCGGCCTCGCCACGGTCGCGGAAGGCGCGGAGAAGCGGGCGGAAGTCGACGTGCTGCGCGAGCTCGGCTGCGATACCGTCCAGGGCTTCGTCTATTCCCGCCCGGTCGGACCCGACGCGGCGACGGCGGTCGCGGCCGCCATCGAGGCCGAGCCGATCCCGGACAACCGCCCGGAATGCCGCGTGTCCGACGACGAGGCGGCGGCGATGATCGAAGCCCTCGGCTGAGCCCCGGCCCTCAGCCGCCGATGTTGTAGGCGGCGAGCGCGGCCATGTTGACGAGGTCGGAATCGCGCGCGCCCAGCGGCACGATCTGCACCGGCTTGTCGAGGCCGACCAGCAGCGGACCGATGACCGTGGCGCCGCCCAGCTCCTGCATCATCTTGGTGGAGATGGAGGCGGAGTGGAACGCCGGCATGACCAGGACGTTGGCCGGGCCGGTGAGGCGGCAGAACGGATAGGCCTGCATCAGCTCCGGATTGAGGGCGACGTCGGCGGACATCTCGCCGTCGTACTCGAAGTCGACGCGGCGCTGGTCGAGGATCTTCACCGCCTCGATGACCTTCTCGGACCGCTCGCCCTTGGGCTGGCCGAAGGTGGAGAAGGCGAGGAGGGCCACCCGCGGCTCGGTGCCGAGGCGGCGGGCCGCATGGGCAGCCTCGACGGCGATCTCGGCGAGATCGGCGGCGGAGGGCATCTCGGTGATGGCGGTGTCCGCCACGAGGACGGTCCGGCCGCGCGAGAGCACGATGGACACGCCGATCAGCCGGTGGCCGGGCTTCACGTCGATGACGCGGCGAACCTCCTCGAGGGCGGAGGAATAGTTGCGGGTGACGCCGGTGACCATGCCGTCGGCATCGCCGGCTTCCACCATGGCGGCGCCGAAGACGTTGCGGTCCTGGTTCACCATGCGCTGGCAGTCGCGGTAGAGGTAGCCCTCGCGCTGCAGGCGCTCGTAGAGCTGGCTGGCATAGTCGGCATTGCGGGTGGAGAGCCGCGCATTGGCGATCTCGATGCCGTCCTTGAGCTCGATGCCGGCGGCCTGGGCGGTGGCGCGCACGCGGTCCTCGCGGCCGACGAGGATCGCCGTGCCGAGGCCCTGGTTGACGAAGCTCTGGGCGGCGCGGATCACCTGCTCCTCCTCGCCCTCGGCGAAGACGACGCGGCGCGGCGTGCGGCGGGCACGCTCGAAGATGCGGGCGAGGACGCCGGCGACGGGGTTGAGGCGCGCGGTGAGCTGCGCCTTGTAGCCGGCCATGTCGACGATGGGGCGGCGGGCGACGCCGGTCTCCATGGCGGCCTGGGCGACGGCGGTGGGCACGGCGATCATCAGGCGCGGGTCGAAGGGCACGGGGATGATGTATTCCGGCCCGTATTTCGGCCGTCCGCCGCCGTAGGCCGCGGCGACGTCGTCGGGCACGTCCTCGCGCGCGAGGGCGGCGAGCGCCTCCGCGGCGGCGATCTTCATCTCCATGTTGATCTGGGTGGCGCGCACGTCGAGGGCGCCACGGAACAGGAAGGGGAAGCCGAGGACGTTGTTCACCTGGTTCGGATAGTCCGAGCGGCCGGTGGCGACGATGGCGTCGGAGCGCACGGCGCGGACCTCCTCCGGCGTGATCTCCGGGTCCGGATTGGCCATGGCGAAGATGATCGGCTTCGGCGCCATCGACATGACCATCTCGGGGGTGAGGGCGCCCTTCACCGACAGGCCGAAGAAGACGTCGGCGCCTTTGACCGCCTCGGCGAGGGTGCGGGCGTCGGTCGTCACGGCATGGCCGGACTTCCACTGGTTCATGCCCTCGGTCCGGCCGCGCCAGATGGTGCCCTTGGTGTCGCAGAGCGTGACGTTGTCGGGCGTGAAGCCCATGGCCTTCAGCAGCTCGACGCAGGCGATGCCGGCGGCGCCCGCGCCGTTGACCACGAGCCGCGTCGTCTTGATGTCGCGGCCGGTGATGTCCATGGCGTTGATCAGGCCGGCGGCGGCGATGATCGCCGTGCCGTGCTGGTCGTCATGGAACACCGGGATGTCCATGAGCTCCTGCAGGCGCTGCTCGATGATGAAGCACTCGGGAGCCTTGATGTCCTCGAGGTTGATGCCGCCGAAGGAGGGCCCGAGATAGCGGACCGCCTCGATGAACTTGTCGGCGTCCTCGGTGTCGATCTCGAGGTCGATGGAATCGACGTCGGCGAAGCGCTTGAACAGCACCGCCTTGCCTTCCATCACCGGCTTGGAGGCGAGCGCGCCGAGATTGCCGAGGCCGAGAATGGCGGTGCCGTTGGTGATCACCGCCACCATGTTGCCGCGGGTGGTGTAGTCGAAGGCGCGGGCCGGATCCTCGGCGATGGCGAGGACGGGCACGGCGACGCCCGGCGAATAGGCGAGAGACAGGTCGCGCTGCGTCGCCATCGGCTTGGTCGGGACGATCTCCAGCTTGCCGGGCTTGCCGACCTGGTGGAAGGCCAGCGCCTCCTGGTCCGTGATGGTCGGACGGTTGCGTCGGCCGGTCGTGGCAGCGTTCCTCGGAAAGGACGGGGACCATAGGGTTTGCCCACCCGGACGGCAACGGGCCGTGAGGCGGAGAGGGCCTGCGTGCGTCAGGCGGCCCGGCCGGCCGCCCAGCCCGACGACCAGGCCCACTGGAAATTGTAGCCGCCGAGCCAGCCGGTGACGTCGACCGCCTCGCCGATGAAGAACAGGCCGGGGACGGATTTCGCCGCCATGGTCTGCTGGTCGAGCCCTGCGGTGTCGACGCCGCCGAGGGTGACCTCCGCCGTGCGCCACCCCTCCGTGCCGGCGGGCCGGATCCGCCAGGCGTTGACCGCCTGGTCGATGCGGGCGAGCACCTTGTCGGAACAGTCGGCGAGGTTGCCGGTGATCCCTTCGGCCTCGACGAGGGCCTGGGCGAGCCGCCGCGGCAGGATCTCGGCGAGGACCGTCTGCGCGGCCTGCCGTCCGTGGCGGGCGCGGGCGGCCTTGAGGGCCTCCAGCACGTTCACGCCGGGGGCGAGGGAAACGACGATGTCCTCGCCGTCGCGCCAGTAGCTGGAGATCTGCAGCACGGCCGGTCCGGACAGGCCGCGATGGGTGAAGAGCACGGCCTCGGCGAAACGGGTCTTGCCGTGGCCGACCACCGCTTCCTCCACCGCGATGCCGGAGAGCGGCGACAGACGCGCCAGCATGTCGGGTGAGAAGGTCAGCGGCACGAGGGCCGGGCGCGGCGGGACGACGGCAAGGCCGAAGCGCTCGGCAATGTCATAGGCAAGGCCGGTGGCGCCCATCTTCGGGATGGACTTGCCGCCGGAGGCGACGACGAGGGAGGCGCAGCGGATGGTGCGGTCCGACAGCCGGACGTCGAAGCCGCCCTCGGTGCGGGTGATGTCGTCGACGGCCGTGGAGAGGCGGAGGACGGCGCCGGCGCGCTCCATCTCGTCCACCAGCATGGCGATGATCTGCTTCGCCGAGCCGTCGCAGAAGAGCTGTCCCAGCGTCTTCTCGTGCCAGGCGATGCGGTGGCGGTCGACCAGGGCGACGAAGTCGTGCTGGGTGTAGCGGGCGAGCGCCGAAATGGCGAAACGCGGGTTCTGCGACAGGAAGTTCTTCGGCGAGCAGCCGAGATTGGTGAAGTTGCAGCGCCCGCCGCCGGAGATGCGGATCTTCTCGCCCGGCGCATCGGCGTGATCGACCACGAGCACCGAGCGCCCGCGTTTGCCCGCCTCGACGGCGCACATCATGCCGGCGGCGCCGGCCCCGATGACGAGGACGTCGACGGACTGCGGACGGGTCACTCGGGGCGGGTCCGCCCGGCCGGCGGCGTCTCGTCGCGCTTCAGGTAGGGATAGCGGTCGGCGAAGTCGCCGGTGTAGCCGAGGTTGCGGGCGGTCGGCGAGCGGACGAGCGCCTTCTTGTCGACGATGCGGGTGCCGAGCAGGCGGTCGGCGATGGCGGTGGTGATGCCGAAATTGCGGTTCTCGTCGACATAGTGGTGCAGGGCGTGCTCCTGCCGGCGCGCGGTGAAGTAGCGCGAGCGCATCTCGCCATCCATGTGGCAGGCGAAATGGACGATCTCGTAGAAGGCGAAGAGCGCGAAGGCGATGGCCACCACGGGCGCGATCGGCCTGAGGCCGACGAGCCAGGAGAGGCCCGCCACCACCGACACGAGAAGCACGACGCTCGCCGGGTGGGCGAGGATCACCCGGGTGTCCTTGGGGTCCATGTGGTGGGCGTAGTGGACCCGGTTCCAGAACTGCGCGGTGGGCGAGGTCCGGGCGAGGTCGAGCCAGTGCAGGACATATTTGTGGGTGATGAACTCGACGACCGGCAGGAGGGCGACGCCGATCAGGGCCGAGGCCAGCGTCCAGAGGATGCCGGCAGTGGCGATCGCGTAGACGAAGAAGACGGCGGCGAGGGCGGAATAGAGCAGAACGGCGCCGCGGGCGTCGGGATGGCGCAGCACGGCGAGGGCGTCGGCGGCGAGCGCGCGGATTTCCTGGATCAGGGACATGCGGGTGCGTCTCGGCTGGAAGGGGATCTGCGGCGGCGTCCCCGTTGCCCTCCTCTAGCCCATCCTTCGTGGCGAGGGGAAGGCAAGGGCGCGTGATCGGCCGCCGGTCCCTCCCGCATGCCGAACGGCGGATGGCGCAAAGCGAGGTGAGCGGAGACGATGGGCCATCCCGCAGACGAGCCGCCGAGACCGATGACCCATCCCCTGCCGACCGACGCCGAAGCCTTCGACCGCCTGATGAGCGCGCGCCATTCCTGCCGCGCCTTCCTGCCCGAGCCGATCCCGCGCGAGACGATCGAGGCGATCCTGACGACGGCGCAGAAGACCGCCTCCTGGAACAACACCCAGCCCTGGCAGGTGGTGATCGCCAGCGGTGCCGCAGTCGAGCGTTTCCGGGCGCTCATGCTCTCCCTCGCGTCCGGCGGGGCCGAGCCGACGAGCGACTTTCCCTTTCCCCGCGAATACCGCGGCGCGCTTCTGGATCGGCGGCGGGCCTGCGGCTTCCAGCTCTACGACGCGGTCGGCGTGCAGCGCGGCGACAAGGCGGCCTATGCCCGCCAGAGCCTGCGCAACTTCGCGCTGTTCGACGCGCCGCACGTGGCCATCGTCACCACCGACGAGGCGCTCGGCGCCTACGGGGCGCTCGACTGCGGTGCCTATGTCAGCAACTTCATGACGGCGGCCACCGCCCTGGGCGTCGCGACCATCGCGCAGGCGGCGCTCGCGGTCCATGCCGGGGCCATCCGCGCCCATTTCGGCATTGCCGAGGAGCAGCGCGTCGTCTGCGGCATCTCCTTCGGCCGCGCTGATACGGCGGCCCCCGTCAACTGCTATCGCACGGTGCGCGCCGGCCTCGGCGAGGTCGTGCGCTGGGAGGACTGACCCCGCATGCGTCTCGCGCAACATGGGCGCCGGAGGTGATCCGGCGCCCTTCGCGTTTCTCAGGCGTCGCTCACTGCGTGCGCAGCAGCGGGCACTGGCTCTGCGCCACCGGCGTGAAGGCCTGGTCGCCCGGCACGCGCTGGACGATCTTCAGGAGATCCTCCGGGTTCTGCATCTCAGCCGGCGCCTTGGCCTCGGCGTAGAGGACCTCGCGCATCAGGCGGCCGTCGGCGCGGATGCGGGCGCCACGGGTGAAGACGTCCTCCACCGGCATTTCGCGCATCTTGGCGAGCACCGGCCCGGTGTCGATCGTGCCCGCCGCAGCGACGGCGCGCAGGTAGTGGCGCACTGCGCTGTAGACGTTGGCCTGCGGGTCCGTCGGCAGGCGGCCGACGTCGCGCCTGAAGCGATCGGCGAAGGCGCGGGTCTCGGCGTTCTCGCCCCAGTAGTAGGAGAGGACGACCGGCATGCCCTGCGTCGCCTGCGCGCCGACCGCCTGGATGTCCACCGTGGTCATGGAGAAGGGCACGTAGCGCTGGCCGGCGGCGCGGATGCCGAACTCGTCGGCCTGCTTGACCGAGTTGATCATGTCGGAGCCGCCGCCGATGAAGCCGATATTCTTGGCCCCAGAGGCCTGGGCGCGCAGCAGGAAGGACGAGAAGTCGGCGGTGCCGAGCGGGAAGCGCACGGCGCCGAGGACCTTGCCGCCGGCGGCCTCGATCATCTTCGACGCGTCGGCCTCGATGCCGTGGCCTGCGGCGTAGTCGACGGTGAGGAAGTACCAGGTGTTGCCGCCGGTGGCGTGGGCGCCCTTCACGGTGAGGTTGGAGACGACGTAGCCGTCATTGGCCCACTGCATGCCGTGGGTGGAGCACTGGGCGCCGCCGATGAGGCTGGACGAGGCCATGGAGACGACGAGCAGCCGGTCCTTGTCCTGCGCAACCTTCTGGATGGCGAGGGCGACGCCGGAGGAATAGATGTCGAAGATCGCCCGCACGCCCTGGACGTCGTACCATTCGCGGGCGAGCGCCGAGCCGAGGTCCGGCTTGTGCTGGTGGTCGGCGGAGAGGACCTCGACCGGGCGGCCGAGCACGCTGCCGCCGAGTTCCTGCACCGCCATGCGGGCGGCGGCGACCGATCCCGGACCGGTGATGGCCGAGTAGGGGCCGCCCATGTCGTTGAGCACGCCGATGCGGATGGGGCCGGCCTGCTGGGCGCCGGCAGGCGCCGCAAGCGGCAGGGACAGGATGGCAGCCGCCGCAAGGGCGAGCGCGGCGGGCCGAAGCCCCCGGACTGTGACCGACGGGAATCTCATGGGTGTCCTCCTTGCCGGTCGCGCCGGCTCTCGTTGATCGTTCAGGGCCGGCGGTGCCGGCGCGTCAGAGCAGGGCCTTCAGCTGTTCCTTCTTGACCTTGCCGGTCTCGGTCATCGGCAGGGCGTCGACGAAGCGGATTTCCGGGCGCTTGTAGGAGGACATCATGGTGCCCACCCAGTCGGTGAAGGCGGCCTGGCCGGCGGGGGTGCGCTGCTCCTCCGGAAGCCAGACGAAGGCGACGGGAACCTCGCCCTTGGCCTCGTCCGGCCGGCCGATGACGCCCGAGCCGAGGAGGCCCGGATACTGGCCGAGGATCGCCTCGAGCTCGCCGGGGAAGACGCTCATGCCGTTGACCTTGAGCATCTCCTTGCGGCGGCCGAGGAAGTGCAGGATGCCGTCCTCGTCGTAGAGCCCGATGTCGCCGGTGTGGAACCAGCCGCTGCGGAACACCTCGTCGTTGGCCTCGGGCCGGTTCCAGTAGCCCTTGAAGAGCGAGGGCGAGCGGATACAGATCTCGCCCTCCTCGCCGAGGGGCTTGAGGGCGCCGGTCTCGAAGTCGCAGATCTTGAAGTCGGTGCCCGGCACCGGAAAACCGACGAAGACGGGCTGGGAGTTCAGGTCGAAGTCGTCCTCGTCCAGGCCGTAGTTCATCGTGTCGCAGGTGTGGGTCTCCGTCATGCCCCAGGCGACCTCGCGGATGGTCGAGCCGGTCACCGCGCGCCAGCGGCGACGCAGGTCCGGATTGAGTTTCTTGACGAAGGAGACGCCGCCGGTGCGCTCGAGGCTGGTCAGGTCGTAGTTGGGCCGCTCCGGGTGGTCGAGGATGTCGACGGCGCCGTCGACCAGGAAGCTCGCGTGGGTGACGCGGAAGCGGTCGATCGCCGCCATGGAGGCGACGGGGTCCCAGCGGTTCAGCAGGACGCAGGTGCAGCCGGCGAAGACGGGGAAGATGACGCCGAAGACCTCGCCCGCGACCCAGAAAACCGGGAGGTAGCAGAGGTAGGTCGAGTCCTTCGTCGTGCCGAGGGAGAAGGGGACGGTTGTGGCGGCCGTGTAGACCATGTCCCCTTGCGTATGGATGCAGCCCTTCGGCATGCCGGTCGTGCCGCCGGTGTAGTTGAGGGCGGCGATGTCGTCGGGACGGACCGGCTCGGCCGGCACGAAGGGGGCGGTAAAGGCGGCGAGGGCCGGCATCATGTCGATGGTGCCCGCCGGCACGCGCTTCGGCACCGACAGCGAGGCCGGGGCGGGAATGGCGGGAGCGGCGGGCGCGGCCTCGGCGAGCGAGGTGACGATGACGTGCCTGACGCTCGTCTTCGGCAGGACCTCGGCGACCGTGTCGTGCAACTGGTCGAGGGCGAGGATGACGGTGGCGCCGGTGTCGGTGAGCTCGTAGGCGAGCTCCGGCGCCTTGAACATCGGGTTCACCGGCACGTGGACCGCGCCGAGCTTGAGGATGCCGTAGAAGGCGACGAGGAATTGCGGGCAGTTCGACAGGAAGACCGCCACCCGGTCGCCCTTGGCGACGCCCAGCGAGCGCAGCAGATGGGCGAAGGCGTCGCTCCGCCGGTCGAGTTCGGCGAAGGTGGTGATGGCGCCGTAGAAGTTGATCGCCGCCTTGTCCGGCTGGATCGCAGCCCAGCGCGACAGGTGCTCGGTCAGGAGCACCCGCCCGAAGGGATATTGCGGCTCGCGCGGCAGGTCCTTCGGCCAGCGGCGGTCCTGCATGGCCGACACCATGGCGAGATAGGCCTTCTCGTCCAAGCGATCCTCCAACGTTCGTTTTTGTCGTTGGAGAGGAGGCTGACCCTGTTATCGGTCAAAATCAATAGGTCTATTGATTGTTGTGACCGTCGATGCCATCCGCCACCCGACGGATGTCAGGAGGCTGCGGCGCGATCCGACCCGCCAGCCGGGACGGCGGGGCGCGCCAGCAGACCGTTGAACAGGATGTCGACGATGGTGTCGGCGAAGGAGCGGATCCGGTCAGGCGCGGTCAGGTCGACCGCGTACATGTCCTCGACGATGGCGTGCAGGGCGAAACTCAGCGAGGCGGCGGAGGTGATGGCGTTGGTGACGTCGTGGATGGGGCGACGCGGAATGGCGCCGGCGTCCATGGCCTCGCGCAGCGCCTGGTCGAAGACGCCGAAGCCGGGGGCGAGGTAGGTCTCGACCAGCCAGGCGAGGCGGGGGCTGCGCGTCGTGCCCTCGTGGACGACGATGCGGACATAGTCGGGGTTCTCCGCATTGGCCTCGACGAGGCGGCGGATCAGCACCTTCAGCTTCTCGACCGGATCGAGCCCGGCGAGGTCGCGGGCGGTGGCGCGGAAGAGCCGGCCGCGCTGGCGCATCAGTCGGCGCATGGCCTCCTCCCACAGTTTCGACTTCGAGCCGAAATGGTAGTGCACCATCGACTGGGTGAGACCGGCCGCCGCGGCGATCTGGCCCGTCGTGACCGTCTCGAAGCCGTGGCGGGCGAAGAGGGCGATGCTGGCGTCGAGCAGCAGGTCGCGGGTCGGGTCGCGGCCCTCTCGCTCGGCGAGCTTCGGACGGCCGGGCGGGCGGCGGCGCGGCGCGCGCGCGGCGGGGGTCGGGGCGGCCCTCTTGTCGGCGCTGGTCATGGATGCTGGACTGCAGCCTCGGTGGTTGCACGGGAAGCCGGGATGCTATCAGCCGGACGGATGAGCACAATAATTATTTAGTCTATTGATTTTCGTGATTGGCCCGACCAGCATGTTGCAATGACGGGCCTCCGGGGGCCCCGCAACGGCTGCAACGACCTCCGGAACGGGGGCATGACGGGAGGAAGCGCGATGACCGCCGGCGGCGTGCCCGACCGAGACAGCTGCGTTCTGTCGAACCTCATCGACCGCTACGCAGCGGCCACGCCCGACACGCCCTTCGTCGTGCTGCCCGGCGGCGAGACCCTTTCCTATGCGCGGTTGCGGGCCGAGGTGCGCGCCATGGCGCGGGCGCTGCAGGATCTGGGCGTGGAGCAGGGCGAGCACGTGCTCGTCTGGATGCCGAACGGTCTCGACGTGCTGCGGATCTGGTTCGCCATCAACTATGCCGGCGCCGTCTACGTGCCGATCAACACCGCCTATCGCGGCGGCATCCTCGAACACGTGGTGCGCAATTCCGGCGCCCGGCTGATGATCGCCCATGGCGGGCTTGCGCCACGCCTCGCTGACATCGACAGGTCGGCGCTGACGCGCGTCGTGGTGTTGGGCGGCGAGCGCCCCGACGTTCCCGGCCTCGACGTGCTCGGCGCCGAGGCGCTGGCGAGCGACGGCGGGGTGAAGCCGCTCGCGCGGCCCATCGAGCCCTGGGACACCCAGTCGATCATCTACACCTCGGGCACGACCGGACCGTCGAAGGGCGTCCTGTCGTCCTATGCCCATCTCCACGCCATGGGCACCTCGCTCGCGGCGGAGCGCGACGGCACGCCTTTCGTCGGCGCGGACGACCGGTTCATGGTCAACCTGCCGATGTTCCATGTCGGCGGCACCGCGCCGACCTATGCCATGCTCGCCTGCGGCGGATCGATCAGCCTCCTCGACGCCTTCGAGACCTCCACCTTCTGGCAAACCGTCGAGGCGACCGGCACCACGGTGGTGATCCTGCTCGGCGTCATGGCCTCGTTCCTGATGAAGGAGCCGGTGCGAGAGGGCGAGCGCGACACGCCGCTCCGCAACGTCATCATCATTCCGCTCGGGGCCGAGGGCGTCGCCTTCCGCGAGCGCTTCGGCATGACCAC
>LNFH01000322.1 GCA_001464235.1 Rhizobiales bacterium Ga0077556
AAGGGCTTCGGCAAGGAGGTCCGCCGCCGCATCATGATCGGCACCTACGTGCTCTCGGCCGGCTATTACGACGCCTATTACGTGCGCGCCCAGAAGCTGCGCACGCTGATCAAGCAGGACTTCGAGCAGGCCTATGCGTCGGGCGTCGACGCCATCCTGACGCCGGCGACGCCGTCGGCCGCCTTCGGCATCGGCGAGAAGGGCGCGGCCGACCCGGTCGAGATGTACCTGCAGGACATCTTCACCGTGACGGTCAACATGGCGGGCCTGCCGGGCATCGCCGTGCCCGCCGGGCTCGACAACCAGGGCCTGCCGCTCGGCCTGCAGCTCATCGGCCGCGCCTTCGACGAGGAGACGCTGTTCTCGGTGGCCAGCGTCATCGAGAAGGCCAAGGGCCGCTTCCCGGTCTCGGACCGCTGGTGGGGATGAGCCGGTGATCACCGCCCGGGCCGTCGCGATCGCCGCCCTGACGGTGTTCGGCTGGCTTCTCTGGGCGCTCGCCCTGGTGATGGTCGTCTACGTGCTCCTCGCCTGGCGGAGCGGCGACCCCGCCTTCAAGATCGCCTATCTCGCGGCGGCGGGGCTCGCCGCCGTCGCCGCCGGCTTTGCCTGCCGGCGTTACGCGCGGCGGATCGGCGCGGGCCAATAGCCGGGCTCGTTTTTCACACGGACCACACGTTCTTTTAAGGGGCGATCAGCCATCCTCCGCCGGTTTCGTTGCCGCCGCGGGGCCCCATGTCATCGATCGAGACGTCCTACGACATGGCCGCCGGCCGGGGGAACCTCGCCCGGTTCGCCGCGCTGCCGCTCTTCGCGCTCGCGATCTTCGTCTCGGCCTTCCTGCTGTTCTCGGTGCAGCCGCTGTTCACCAAGATGGTGCTGCCGGTGCTCGGCGGCACGCCGGCGGTCTGGTCGGTGGCGATGGTCTTCTTCCAGGGCGTCCTGCTGCTCGGCTACGGCTATGCCCACCTGCTGAACCGCTTCCTCGACCCCCGGCGCGCCGTCATCGTCCATCTCGCGATGATGGCCGCGGTCTTCGCGCTGGCGCTCCCCATCGGCCTCGCGCCGGGCTGGGGCCGCCCTCCGGCGGACGGCGAGGCCCTTTGGCTCATCGGCCTCTTCGCCGCCTCGGTAGGCCTGCCCTTCTTCGCCATCGCCGGCAACGGGCCGCTGCTGCAGGCCTGGTTCGCCCGCACCGGCCACCGCGACGCGGCGGACCCCTATTTCCTCTACGGGGCGTCCAATCTCGGCTCGTTCCTGGCGCTGCTCTCCTATCCCTTCGTCGTCGAGCCGCTGCTGCCGCTGAAGGCCCAGTCCGCCGTCTGGGCCGGCGGTTTCGCCGTGCTCGGCGGCCTCATCACCCTCGGCGCGCTGGTGCTCGCCCGGACGGTGCGCGCCAAACCTGCGCCGGCGCGGACCACGCCCGCGCAGGCGCCCGTCGTCGCCCATGCCGACCGCCTCGCCTGGATCGGCCTCGCCGCGGTGCCCTCCGGCCTCCTCGTCGCGCTGACGGCGCATCTGTCGACGGACGTCGCGGCCGTGCCGCTCCTCTGGGTGCTGCCGCTGGCGCTCTTCCTCCTCACCTTCGTCCTCGCCTTCCGCGACGGCGGGGCGCGGCTCCACCGCGTGATGGTGGCTGTCCAGCCGGTGATGCTGGTCGGCGTCATCTTCGCCATGGTGCTGGGTGCCCGGGTGCCCTGGCCGCTGGCCGCGGCGCTGCATGTCGGCTTCTTCTTCGTCGCGACGATGGTCTGCCACGGCGAGCTCTATCGCCGCCGCCCCGCGGCCGCGCATCTCACCGAGTTCTACGTGATGCTGTCGGTCGGCGGCGTCATCGGCGGCATCTTCGCCAGCCTCATGGCGCCGGTGATGTTCGACTCGATCCTCGAATATCCGCTCCTCGTCTGCGCGGCCGTCCTGTGCCGCCCGGGATCGGCGGAGGCGCTGGCGCGGCTCGGCTGGGCCTGTTCGCGGCGCTGGTGGCGCTGCAGGCGTGGACCGGGCTCACCGCCAAGGCGCTGCCCGTCATCGTCTATCTGCTCGTCGTCTGCGCCATCGGTGCGGCGGTGCTGCTCGGCCGCAGCCGGCCGGCGCTGCTCATGGCGGGGGCGGCGTCCTTTCTCGCGGTGAGCCAGGCGCCCGTCATGCCGGCGGGCACGCTCGCGCGCGAGCGCTCCTTCTTCGCCGTCCACGAGGTGCAGGAGACGCCCAGCGGACAGGGGCGCCTGCTGGTACACGGGGTGACCGTCCACGGCGCCGAGCGCATCCGCCATCCCGACGGCTCGGCCGTCGCCGGGCGCCCGGAGCCGGCGAGCTACTACCACCGCGGCGGCCCCTTCGGCGAGGCCATCGACGCGGTGCGCAGGGCGAACGAGGGCCGGCCGCTGCGGGTGGCCGCCATCGGTCTCGGCGTCGGCTCGCTCGCCTGCTACAGCTCGCCCGGCGATGCCTGGACCTTTCTCGAGATCGATCCCGTGGTGGTGCGCATCGCCCGCGACACCAGGCTCTTCGCCTCGCTGACCCGCTGCGCGCCCGACGCTCCGGTCGTCGTCGGCGACGGCCGGCTGACCCTCGCCGACCAGACGGGCCGCTTCGACCTCATCATCGTCGACGCTTTCTCCTCGGATGCGATTCCCGTGCACCTGCTGACGCGGGAGGCCTTCGGGGCCTATCTCGACAGGCTGGCGCCGGGCGGCTCGCTGCTCGTCCACATCTCCAACCGCAACATGGACCTGCGCCCCGTCGTGGCGGCCTCGGCCGCCGCCCAGGGCCTCGCCGGCCGGGTCCGCCAGGGTACGGCGGACGGGAGCATCGGCGAGACGTTCACCGCCGCCGCGCTCGTTGCCATGGTGGCCCGCGACGCGCGGGCGCTCGGCCCGGTGGCAGACGCGGCGGGATGGCAGCCGCTGACGGCGCCCGACGACTTCCGCACCTGGACCGACGACTATTCCAACATCATCGACCCGATCATGCGGCGCTTCCGCCAGCCCTGAGGGCGAGCGACGCCCGCATTGGCGCGGGCGCCGCCGGGGGCCGGCGCGACGGGCGGTGCTGCCAGGGCCCCTCGGGGGTGGAGGGGGGTCCACCCGCTGCGCACTACGGCGCGAAGCCGGCTGCGGATGCGGCCGCCGGGCGAAAAGCGGGCGACAGCGACAGCCTGTCGCATCCAAAGGACCCGCTTTGGTGTAGAACCACTGACTGCATGGTTCGGGAGGCTCCATGGTTGCGGTCAGCGTCGATCTCAAGGACGCCCTCGCGCGCTGCGCGGGCGGCGACAAGGCTGCCCTCAGGATGATCTATGACAGCGAATGCGCATCGATGATCGGGGTAGCGGCGCGCATCGTGAAGCGCCGGGAGCTCGCCGAGGAGGTCGTGCAGGAGGTCTTCGTCAAGATCTGGCGCAACGCCCACCGCTACGATCCCGGCCTCGGGCCGGCGAAGGCCTGGATCTACGCCATCGTCCGCAACCAGGCCATCAACACCCTGCGCAGCGGCAGGCGCGAGGACCTCGTCGACGAGGTGCCGGAGGATGCGGGCTCGGCCGTCGAGGCCTATGCCGCCGCCGAGCGCCTGCCCGACGGAAACGCCCTGCGCCGCTGCCTCGAGGGACTGGAGGCGCGCCGCCGCACCAGCCTGCTCATGGCCTATGTGGATGGGTTCTCCCACGGCGAGATCGCCGGCCGCCTCGGCCTGCCGCTCGGCACGGTCAAGGCCTGGATCCGCCGGTCGCTGCTGGCGCTCAGGGAGTGCATGGGATGACCGACGATCTCATCGCCACTGCCGGTGAATATGTCGCCGGACTGATGTCGCCGGAGGAGCAGGAGGCCTTCGAGCGGCGGATCGCCACCGATGGCGAGGCGCGCCGCGCCGTCGCGGACTGGCGCACGCGGCTTCTCGCCCTCGACGAGACGGCGACGCAGCTCACCCCCTCGGAAGGTCTCTGGCCCGCCATCGAGGCGGCGGTGGGCGCGGCGCGCCCGGAACCGGCGGCGGAACCGGGCTGGTTCGCGCGGATCTGGCAGGACGTCTCGGCGCTCCGGCTCGCCACGCTCGCAGGCGCCGCGGCGGCGCTCGTCATGGCCGTGCTGCTGGTGGCGCAGCCCTTCGGGGCCGGTGGGGCGAGGCCCGCGGTGGTCGCGGTGCTGAATGCTCCGAACACCGGCGAGGCCGGGGCCATCGTCGAGGCCTTCGCCGACGGGCGCATCCGCGTCGTGCCGCTGCGCGCCATCCCGGTGCCCGAGGGACGGGTGCTGCAGGTCTGGACGCTGTGGGACCGGCAGGTGGGGCCGCGCTCGGTCGGGCTGATGGAGCGGGCGCAGGCGCGCGACTATGCGACCTCCGGCATGCCGCGCCCGGCGAACCAGCAACTCTACGAGATCACGCTGGAGCCGGCGGGCGGTTCGCCGACGGGCCGGCCGACCGGGCCGATCCTCTATGTCGGACGAGGCGCCACGCCGCTGTGAGACCAAGGGCTGCCGGCCGTCGGCAGTGAGCTGTCGTCAGGAGCGACTGCCCACTGCCTATTGCCGATGGCCGCCCCATTGGGCTACCCAAGCGCATCTCCTTCACCGCCGGGCCCACCCATGACCGCTCATGCCAATCCGAAGAACCTGATCCCCGGCGCCACCGGCGACTGGGAGGTGGTGATCGGCCTCGAGATCCATGCGCAGGTGGCCTCCAACGCCAAGCTGTTCTCGGGTGCCGCGGTCGGCTTCGGCGCGCCGGAGAACAGCCAGGTCAGCCTCGTCGACGCGGCCATGCCGGGCATGCTGCCGGTGATCAACGAGGAATGCGTGCGGCAGGCCATTCGCACCGGCCTCGGCCTCAAGGCGAAGATCAACCACCGCTCGGTCTTCGACCGGAAGAACTACTTCTATCCGGACCTGCCGCAGGGCTACCAGATCAGCCAGTACAAGAGCCCGATCGTCGGCGAGGGCGAGGTCATCGTCGACCTGTCGCCGACCGAGAGCTTCAAGGTCGGCATCGAGCGCCTGCATCTCGAACAGGATGCCGGCAAGTCGATCCACGACCAGCACCCGACCCTGTCCTACATCGACCTCAACCGCTCGGGCACCGCGCTGATGGAGATCGTCTCCAAGCCGGACATGCGGTCCGCCGACGAAGCCAAGGCCTATGTGACGAAGCTGCGCACCATCCTGCGCTATCTCGGCACCTGCGACGGCGACATGGAGAAGGGGAACCTGCGCGCCGACGTCAACGTCTCCGTGCGCCGGCCCGGCGAGCCCTTCGGCACGCGCTGCGAGATCAAGAACGTCAACTCGATCCGCTTCATCGGCCAGGCCGTGGACTACGAGGCGCGCCGGCAGATCGGCATCCTCGAGGACGGCGGCACCATCGACCAGGAGACGCGCCTCTACGATGCGACCAAGGGCGAGACGCGATCCATGCGCTCGAAGGAAGAGGCGCACGACTACCGCTACTTCCCCGATCCGGACCTCTTGCCGCTCGAGTTCAGCCAGGCCTATGTGGACGATCTCGCCGCGGTCCTGCCGGAACTCCCCGACGCGAAGAAGGCCCGCCTCATCGCCGAGTACGGCCTGACGCCCTACGACGCCTCCATCCTGGTGCTGGAGAAGGAGAGCGCCGACTATTTCGAGGCGGTGGCCAAGGGACGCGACGGTAAGAGCGCCGCCAACTGGGTCATCAACGAGCTGTTCGGCCGCCTCAACAAGGAGGGCAAGGACGTCACCGCCTCGCCCGTCTCGCCGGCCCAGATCGGCGGCATCATCGACCTCATCCAGGCCGGCACCATCTCCGGCAAGATCGCCAAGGACCTGTTCGAGATCGTCTTCACCGAGGGCGGCGATCCCGCGGCCATCGTCGAGGCGCGCGGCATGAAGCAGGTCACCGACACCGGCGCCATCGAGAAGGTCATCGACGAGGTGATCGCCGCCAATCCCGACAAGGTCGAGCAGGCCAAGGCGAAGCCCACCATGCTCGGCTGGTTCGTCGGCCAGGTGATGAAGGCCTCCGGCGGCAAGGCCAATCCGGAAGCCGTCAATGCGATGCTGAAGGCGAAGCTCGGGATCTGAGGCG